>JAIFMT010000248.1 GCA_020048295.1 Rhodoferax sp. | reverse complement strand
CTGCCTTCCAGAATGCGCGCCAACGCCGCCGGTGCCTGGTGCTCGGTAAACAAGCCAATCGGCGCGGCCCCGTCATTGACGATGATGCAGCCCCGCTTTTCATGCAGCATGCGCTCTAGCGCCAGCATGACCGGTGTTGCCGCGTCCATCGACGAAATCGACCAATCCACCAGCGGTTCGAGCCGCTGCACGCTTTGAAACAGCTCGAGCCCGACATGCCCAAGAAAATCACGCTCGGATGCAATCCCCACCACCTTCTGTGCAGCATCCACCACGACCAGATGGCGCAGCCGACTCAAACACAGCTGAACGTAGGCAGCGCGAAAACTGACACTGCAAGGCACAGTCGCCACCGGCGAGCTCATGACTTGCGCGATGGGGCGGTCCAAGCCCTGCTGGCGATGCAAAACACGCATCAGGTCGCGCTCGGTGAGCATGCCTGCGGGGACGCCAGCTTGTTCGACAATGATTTGTGAGACCTGCCTGTCTCTGAGTCGCGGCAACAACGACGCGAGCGTGCAGTCACCCGAAACCGTTAAAACATGGCGATCCATGACATCGCCCAGGCACAGGTCAGTAGGTGGCAACATGTCAAATAGGCTTTGGATAGGGCTTGATCATAGGATCAATCGGGCGCAGCAATCGGTCTCTTTTCTTCGTTGAACAACCAAGTCAACGGTAGCAGGTGCATGCAGACCGTCGGTTGACTTAGCTCAAACGGCATCGACTGGACTTGCCAAACGACTCGCCCGCAAATTGCCTACCACGCCGTTGCCGGCCAACTTGGTGTCACCCACACCCCCAGCGAGCGCCATCGCGATTTCGGAAATTGCGGCGGTTTGAACAGCTAGCCCCGGTGGGTGTGGAATGCAACCACAAGTTGGCTAATGGAAGGCTTAAGGCCTAAATGAAAAACGCCAGCGCCAGCCTTTGGCGGGCCGGCGCTGGCGTTCACAACCTGCGGGTTCGCAGGATAAATTGTTAACCCTTGTTGCTCAGGCACTCTTTCATGAACGCCTTGCGCTCAGCACCCTTGAGGGCTTTTTCCTTGGCTGTCGCATTGCAGGTTGTCATTTTTTCCTGCTGCGCGGTCTTCTTGGATGCTGGCGCAGAGGCGGCAGCGGCCGGTTTGGCACCCAGACACTCCTTCATGAAGGCCTTGCGCTCATCGCCTTTCTTGTCGCCAGCTTCCTTGTTGCAAGTGGCCATTTTGCTTTGTTGTGCCGTTTTAGCTGCGGGTGCAGGTGCGCTGGCCGCCGCTTCGCCAGCGGCATAAGCCGATCCAAAAGACAATGCCAGGCTCAAACCCAGAAGTGAAAGAATTTTGTTCATGTGCGTTCCTTGAAAGAGGAGATGAAATAGGGTGCAAGGGAGAATCCCGGGCGGAATTCAACCACACAACGCATGCCAGGGCCAAAGCGTTGACGCAGAGGGTGCGATTCAAACCGATGGGTTGCTTCAAAAGGAGAGTTTTTGGGCACAAAGTTTCACGCCAGTGCTTGCCCGATCAGCCAGGCGATACGCTTTGCTACGTGTCCCCCGGCCGCTGCGCGACCTCCTCCTGACCTTCGCAAAGCGCATCACCCGACTGATTTGACGCTTTGCAGGTCGGCTGACAGGGGGGTTCATGAACAACCCGGTCTGAACAAGCGACCCACCCAAGTCAATGGATTGGTGCGAGAGGTTTCACCCCAGAACGGCTAGGCGCGGTGATTGGGTCATGCGACCGGGCTTCGGGGTGAAAGGCGCGCGCCGGCAGTCGCGGGCGTGCTGAGGCTTGCGTTTCGCGCGTGCTTTTACCCCGAAACCGCATGCGCATGACCCAGTCGCCGTGCCGGGTAGAAACTGAAGCATTGATTTTGAGAGACACCACATCCGTTTGAATCGCACCTTGTGCGTGACGCAGGCGCAACTTCGTCGGCCAAAACCAGCCCGGTAAAATCGCGCGATGCTGACCGTTAAAACCGAACTCCTTGAAGCCCTGCGCCATGCGCTGGAAGATTTATGGCCTGGCGCGGGCGAGCGCGCTGCGTTTGAGTCGCCCAAAGTGGCTGCGCTCGGCGACCTGGCCACCACGGCGGCAATGCAACTGGCCAAACCGCTCAAACTCAACCCACGCCAGTTGGCCGACCAGTTGTGCACCACGCTCAAGGCCAGCCAGGCTTTTGCCACCTGGGTGGATACGCTGGAAATTGCCGGGCCGGGCTTTATCAACATCCGGCTCAAAGCCGCTGCCAAGCAACAAGTGGTGCGCGAGGTACTGGCGCAAACCAGCGCCTACGGCAGCCAGGCCAGCAACGGTCAGCGCATGCTGGTGGAGTTTGTCTCGGCCAACCCGACCGGCCCGCTGCATGTGGGTCATGGCCGCCAAGCCGCCTTGGGAGATGCCCTCTGCAAATTGTTTGCCACCCAGGGCTGGCAGGTCTATCGCGAGTTTTATTACAACGATGCGGGTGTGCAGATCGCCACGCTGGCCAGCAGCACGCAGTTGCGCGCGCAAGGCTTCAAGCCGGGTGATGCCTGCTGGCCGACTGACCCCGACAACCCGCTGGCCAAAAACTTTTACAACGGCGATTACATCGCCGACATTGCTGCCGATTTTCTGGCCAAAAAGTCGGTCAAGTCGGATGACCGCGCGTTCACCGCCTCGGGCGATGTGAATGACCTGGAGGGCATCCGCGAATTTGCCGTGGCCTACCTGCGCCATGAGCAGGATCTCGATTTGCAGGCTTTTGCCGTCAAGTTTGACAACTATTACCTGGAAAGCAGCCTGTACACCAGCGGCCGGGTGGCGGCCACTGTCAAGCGCCTGCAACAGGTCGGCAAAACCTATGAGCAGGATGGTGCACTATGGCTCAAATCCACCGATTACGGCGACGACAAAGACCGCGTGATGCGCAAGCAAGACGGCAGCTACACCTACTTCGTGCCCGACGTGGCCTACCACATCGCCAAATGGGAGCGCGGTTTTCACAAGGTCATCAATATCCAGGGCACCGACCACCACGGCACTATTGCCCGGGTGCGCGCTGGCCTGCAGGCAGCCGATGTGGGCATACCAAAAGGCTATCCCGACTATGTGCTGCACACCATGGTGCGGGTGGTGCGTGCTGGCGCTGAGGTCAAGATCAGCAAACGCGCCGGCAGCTATGTCACCTTGCGCGACCTGATCGAGTGGACCAGCAAGGATGCGGTGCGCTTTTTCTTGCTCAGTCGCAAGCCCGACACCGAATACACCTTCGATGTCGATCTGGCGGTGGCCAAAAACAACGACAACCCGGTGTATTACGTGCAATATGCGCACGCCCGCATCTGCTCGGTGCTGGCGGCCTGGGGTGGAGATGCCAGCGCCTTGGCCAGCGTTGACCTGGCCCCCCTAGACAGCCCACAAGCGCTGGCGCTGATGCTGTTGCTGGCCAAATACCCCGACATGCTCAGCGCAGCGGCGCAAGGTTTTGCGCCGCACGACGTGACGTTTTACCTGCGCGAACTGGCCGCCTGCTACCACAGCTACTACGACGCCGAACGCATCCTGGTGGATGACGAGCGCGTCAAACTGGCGCGGCTGGCACTGGTCGCCGCGACTGCGCAGGTATTGCACAATGGCTTGGCCGTGCTGGGTGTCAGCGCGCCCCAAAAAATGTAACCAAGAGCTCGCAGCAAAGGCATCACATGAGACAACAACGCGGTGGAACGCTCCTGGGGTTTATTCTGGGTCTGGTGGTCGGGTTGGCATCGGCCTTGGCGGTGGCGGTGTATGTCACCAAGGTGCCGGTCCCTTTTGTCAGCAAGGCGGTCAGCCGCAACACCGATCAGGATGCCACCGAGCAGCAAAAGAACAAGGGCTGGGACCCGAATGCCCCGCTGTATGGCAAAAATCCGGCAAAACCGGACGGCCCGGCTGAACAGCTTGAGCCCAGCGGCAGCGCGCCGGTCGCAGCGACTGCTGAGCCTGCTGACAGCACCCAGCCAGTTGCTGCCAAGCCGGCGATGGCCGCAAGCGCGACCCCTAAATCCGAGGTCAAGCCCGCCGTGACGGCCGATCCGCTGGGCGATCTGGCACGCGCCAGTGCCGCCGCCAAAGGATCGGCATCGGCCGCGGCAGACGGGGTGGATGGATTCACCTACTTTGTGCAGGTCGGCGCTTTTCGCTCGGCCGAGGAGGCAGAAACCCAGCGTGCCCGTTTGTCACTGGGCGGCATCGATACCAAGGTGTCAGAGCGCGAAGATCACGGGCAGATGATGCACCGTGTGCGCGTGGGGCCGTTCGAGACCCGCGACAGCGCAGAAAAAGCCAAGCAAAAGCTCAGTGCCAGCGGCATTGCCACCGCACTGGTGCGGGTGCAGCGTTGACACCTGGGTTGAACTATTCTTGTTCGCCCGGCTCAGACGCAGCCTTTGCGGCCACCCCTTTGGAGAATCAAATCATGAAACGTCGTGCTTTTTTTGCTGGAGCTGCCAGCCTGGCGGCAGGCAGTGCCGCCCTGTCGCCCACCGCTTTGCTGGCGCAGGTTCAGTTGCCCAAGGCTGGCACCGACTTTGTCAAACTGAACCAGGCGGCCCCCGTGGACGCCGCTGCGGGCAAGATCGAAACGGTTGAATTTTTTTGGTACAGCTGCCCGCATTGCAGCTCCTTTGAGCCAGCGTTGTCGCAGTGGGCTCAGCGCCAGCCCAAGGACGTGGCTTTCAAACGGGTGCCGATTGCCTTTCAGGACTCGTACATACCGCAGCAGCATTTGTATTTCGCACTCGAAGCCATGGGGCTGCTGGAAACCTTTCACGCCAAGGTATTTGCCGCCATTCATGGCGAGCGGCAAAATCTGGTCAAGCCCGACGCCATCGCCCAATGGGTTGCCAAACAGGGCATCGACCAGGCCAAATTCCTGTCTTATTTCAATTCGTTTTCCACCAGCACCAAGGCCAGCCGGGCGCGCCAGCTGATGTCCGCCTACGCCATCGAGGGCGTGCCGGCCATGGGCGTGGCCGGGCGTTTTTACACCGATGGGTCGATGGCGAAAGGCATGGACAGGGCGCTGATGGTGACAGATTTTCTGGTCGGGCAAGTTCGCGCCGGTCGATAAATGCCAGCCAACGCCCGCCGGGCCCGGGCGGGCCAAGGGTGAACGGGCACGGGCTTGCTTGAGCGCCGCAGGTCGCTACAATCCGGCGCTTATCTACGCAAGATTCGTGCCTTTATGAATATCCCCTTTCCTTTCTGGCTTGCACTCATTGTGCTGGTTGTTTCTGCGGGTGGCGTTCAGGCCGAGAAGGCCGACCGTAGCAAGCCCATGAATGTGGAAGCCGATGCACTGCGTTATGACGATGCCCGGCAGACCAGTGTGTTCAGCGGCCGGGTGGTGCTGACCAAGGGCACGATCCAGATTCGCGGCGAGCGCATTGAGGTGCGGCAAGACCCGCAAGGCTTCCAATATGGCGTGGTGACCGCCGAGCCGGGCAAATTGGCGTTTTTTCGGCAAAAGCGCGACGGTGTGGACGAAACCATTGAAGGCGAAGGCGAAACCATTGACTACGATGGCCGGCAAGACATTGTCAAGTTCATTGGCAAAGCCCAGTTGCGCCGCTTGCGGGGCAGCATCCTGAACGACGAATTCAACGCGGCGATCATCGTCTATAACAACACCACCGACGTGTTTACGCTCGACGGCGCGCCCGGACTAGGCAAAAGTGGCAGCCAGGGCCAGCCCGGTGCACCCGCTGGCCGGGTACGCGCCATGCTGACCCCGAAGGCGCAGACCGCTGCCTCTGGCGTGGCCACCCCGTTGCGTATCAGTCCAACCCTGGATGGCGCTGTCAAGTGAGGCTGATGGACAACACCGCACCCACGTTGCCAGCCGCCGCTCCCGACGGGCTGCGTCAGCCCGATGCGTCCTGCGAAAGCTGCCTGCAAGTGCATCACCTGCAAAAGTATTACGGCAGCCGCAAGGCCGTCAAAGACGTGTCACTGGCGGTGCGCAAGGGCGAGGTAGTGGGGCTGCTTGGCCCCAATGGGGCGGGCAAGACCACCTCGTTTTACATGATCGTCGGTCTGGTGCGGGCCAGCGCGGGCGACATCACCATCGATGGCAAGTCGATCGAGCACATGCCGATTCACCGGCGCTCGCGCCTGGGGTTGAGCTATTTGCCGCAAGAAGCCTCGATTTTTCGCAAGCTCAATGTCGAAGACAACGTGCGCGCCGTGCTGGAGTTGCAACTTGATGCGCGTGGCAAGCCCTTGCGAGAAGCCGAGATCGAGACCCGCCTGACCACCCTGCTGCAAGACTTGCGGGTGGACCACCTGCGCCAGTCAAGCGCACTGTCGCTCTCGGGCGGCGAGCGCCGCCGGGTCGAAATTGCCCGGGCGCTGGCCACCCAGCCGCGTTTTATCCTGCTCGATGAGCCGTTTGCCGGCATCGACCCGATTGCCGTGATCGAGATCCAGCGCATCATCCGTTTCCTGAAAGACCGGGGCATTGGCGTGCTGATCACTGACCACAATGTGCGCGAAACGCTGGGCATTTGCGACCACGCCTACATCATCAGCGACGGCAGCGTGCTGGCGCAAGGAACACCGGCCGACATCGTCAACGATGTTGATGTGCGCCGGGTGTACCTGGGCGAACACTTCAGAATGTGATGAAACAAGGCCTGTCACTGCGGGTTTCGCAGCATTTGGCGCTCACGCCCCAGTTGCAGCAGTCGATCCGGCTGTTGCAGCTCTCGACGCTGGAACTCGGTGCCGAGGTTGACCAGATGCTCGATGACAACCCGTTTCTGGAGCGCACGCTGGAGGAAGCCGAGCGCGAGTCGTTTGGGTTGGCGCAAGTGGATGCGCCGGTGCTGCCATCCGACCGTGAGGCTGAGGCCGCTACTTATTCTGCAGCTGACTACGCTGACAGCGCTAAGGCTCAGACCGAAAATGATGCCGAAGAATCGGTGCTGCAATCAGACGACGCACCGAACTGGGACGGTGACGGCAGCGTCAGCCTGTCACCCGACGACAGCGAATGGGGCGGCGAGGCGCGCGCGCATGGCAACAATCTCAGTGGCGACGACGAGATGGATGCCACCGAGCTGGCGCGCAACGCCGAGTCCTTGCAAAGTTATCTGCACCGTCAGGCGCTGGGCTTGCGCCTGAGCGCCGAAGACAGCGCGGCGCTGCGCTTTCTGATCGAGTCGCTGAACGACGACGGCTACCTTGAAGACGACCTGACGGCGCTGGCGCGCGGCCTGGCCGGCGATGACCTGGCGCAGATCGACGAGCTGGTGCACCATTTCACCGTGGCTTTGGGCCTGCTGCAAAGCCTGGAGCCCACCGGTGTCGGTGCGCGCCATCTGGGCGAATGCCTGCGGTTGCAAGTCCAGGCACTGCAGCACGACGAGGACTGCGAGGTCGATGCCAGCGTGCTGCTGGCGGCGCTGCGCATCTGCAAGCAGCCGATGGATTTGCTGGCCAGGCGCGACATCAAGCACCTGATGCCGCTGTGCCATGCCAGCGATGCCACGGTGCGCGCTGCCATCGCCCTGATTGGCCGCCTGGAGCCCAAGCCGGGGCGGCGTTTTGTGAATGTTGAGCGCAACATCATCGTGCCCGATGTGCTGGTGACCAAGATAGGCAGCGGCACACAGGTCAAGTTCCAGGTGCGGCTCAACCCCGATGTGATGCCACGGCTGCGCGTGCATGACATCTACGCCAATGCGCTCAAGGGCCACAAGGCCGGCGGCAGCGAAGCCGCCAATGTGCTGGCACTGCAGCAGCGGCTGCAAGAAGCGCGCTGGTTCATCAAAAACATCCAGCAACGCTTTGACACCATCCTGCGCGTCAGCAGCGCCATCGTGGAGCGGCAAAAAAGTTTCTTCAGTCATGGCGAGCTGGCCATGCGCCCGCTGGTGCTGCGCGAGATTGCCGACGAGCTGGGTCTGCACGAATCCACCATCAGCCGGGTGACCACCGCCAAGTACATGGCCACACCGTTTGGTACCTTCGAGCTGAAATACTTTTTTGGCTCAGGGCTGGGCACCGAGTCCGGTGGCAATGCCTCAAGCACGGCGGTGCGCGCGCTGATCAAGCAGTTTGTCGCGGCCGAAAGCCCGAAAAAACCACTCAGCGACAACCAGATCTCTGACATGCTCAAAGAACAAGGCATCGAATGCGCCCGCCGCACCGTGGCCAAATACCGCGAAGGTCTGCGCATTGCACCGGCTTCGCTCAGAAAAGCCTTATGAACCAACTGCAACTTTTCCTGCCCTGCGCCGCTGGCGTGGAAGACTACCTGGCCCCCGAGGTGCTGCGCATCACCGGCCTGCCACCGGGTTGCATCACCAAGCAGCGCGGCGGTGTGGCGGTGCGCACCTCGTTTGACCAGGCGATGTTGCTCAACCTGCACAGCCGGTTGGCGCAGCGGGTGCTGGTGCTGCTGAGCTACACCGAATACCGCAGCGAACAGGACCTGTACCGTGCGGCTGGCGAGGTGGCGTGGGAGCGCTGGTTTACCCCGCGCGAGAGCATCAAGATCGAAATCACCGCCCAGCACAGCCCGCTGACCAGCCTGAACTTTGCCGCCCTGAAGATCAAGGACGCGGTGTGCGACCGTTTTCGCTCCGTGGCGGGCGGCGTGCGCCCGGATGTCAACACCCAGTGGCCCGACGTGCGTATTTACGCGCACCTGACCACCGACAGCTGCTCACTCTACATCGACACCTCGGGCGAGCCGCTGTTCAAGCGCGGCTGGCGCGAGGACAAGGGCGATGCACCGCTGAAAGAAACCCTGGCCGCCGCCATGCTTGCCGCCACTGGCTGGCTCGACGGCAACGATGACCTGCAGCCGCTGTACGACCCGTGTTGCGGCAGCGGCACCATCGTCATCGAAGCCGCCCAGATGGCCTGCAACATCGCCGCGGGCAGCCTGCGCCGCTTTGCCTTCGAGAAATACCTGCCGTTTCAGAAAGCCGTCTGGAGTGCTATAAAAAAGGCAGCTGCTGACGCAGTTGTGATGCCGTCTGCAGGCCAAAAACCCATTATATTTGGCAGTGACGTAGCGCACCGCATGGTGGATTTTGCGCAGCGCAATGCCGAGCGCGCCGGTGTCGCCAGCGTCATCGAGTTGCGTGGTGGCGATGCCTTGCAGCGGCTGCCTCCCATCGACGTGTCGGGCACTGGCGGTGGTGTCATTTTGATGAACCCGCCGTATGGCGAGCGCATTGCGGTGGCTGGTGTGGCCAGCGCGCACCGCGTCGCTCGTCCCAATTCATATGAGAAAAATGCTTCCAGCCCAATTGCTGAAAGCGCATACAGCTATGAACAAGATAGCGAACTGGGCGACCAGGACGGCCTGCAGCAAGGCCGCTTTGGCGCACGCGAAGTGCCGCAAATGGACAACGGCGGCGAGTTTTTCAGCCAGCTGGCCACGCATTGGAAGAAAAACTACCCCGGCTGGAGCGCCTGGCTGCTGACCCCCGACCTGAAACTGCCCGGCAAAATGCGCCTGAAAGAGTCGCGCCGGGTGCCGATGTGGAATGGCCCGATTGAATGCCGACTGTTTCGCTTTGACATGGTGCGCGGCTCGGCCCGCGAGCGGACCCCGGCCCAGCCCGCACCGTGACGCGTCGCTGAGACAGCCCTGATGGCCGTGCCGCGCCTGGTGCTTGACACCAACATTGTGCTGGACCTGTTTGTATTTCAGGACCCAGCCACCGAGCCGCTGCGGCAGGCGCTACAGCACAAACGCCTGCACTGGCTGGCCACCCACGCCATGCTGGAGGAGCTGGAACGCGTGCTGAGCTACCCGCAGATCGCCCGTCGGCTGCAGCGCAGCGCGCCTAGCCAGTGCGGCGACTGCGTGGACCTGGCCGCCCAGGTGCTGGCGCGCTTTGCCTCACTGGCCAGTTTTGTGAGCGCAGCCCCCAAGGCCAGCGTCACCTGCCGCGACCGCGACGACCAGAAATTCATCGACCTGGCAGTCGCCCACCAGGCCCTGTTGCTGAGCAAGGACAAGGCCGTGCTTTGTATGCGAAAAAGACTTCTAGCCCTTGGTGTACATGCGCTGACAGCTATTGAAGTAATAACGCCTTCGTGATGTGCCGTGATCGTGGGGGCAGCGCCTGATGCGGACGAGCGCTAGCTGCCAAACCCGCCGCCGCCGCCCGGATTGGATTCCGACGGCAAAATCGCTGCGCCGGTGGTGGTGTGCACACCACGTCCTTGCAGGTCAACGG
>JAIFMT010000024.1 GCA_020048295.1 Rhodoferax sp. | reverse complement strand
ATTACGAAGCGCGTGGCTGGGACGCTGAAGGCTGCCCCACAGCGGCTACCAAAGAACGCCTGAGCCTGTAAGGTTTATCGACCTGTACCCGTCAGCACAAACTCGATGAGGCGAAGGTTTATGGGGGTCGGATCACCGTAGGGAGCGCAGCAACCGAAGTGTGCTCTGACCCCAATCAGCCGGACCATAGCGAACAGGCAACCAACCCCAAGCGGTCTCCAACGGCCGCTTTTTTAATGGAGACCCCAACATGACCCACCACGTCATCCTCGGTGCCGGCCCGGCCGGTGTGATTGCCGCCGAAACCATCCGCAAGCACAGCGCCAGCGACCGCATCACGCTGATTGGCGACGAGCGCGAGCCGGCCTATTCACGCATGGCCATCCCCTACCTGTTGATGGGCAAGATCGACGAGTCAGGCACCTACCTGCGCCGCAACCCCACGCATTTTGAAGACTTGAAGATAAATCGGCTTCTAGCCCAGGTGCAGTCTGTGCAGGCAGCTACAAAGACAGTAGTGCTTGACAGCGGTGAAGCGATTTCTTTTGACACCTTGCTGATCGCCACCGGCTCGCACCCGGTGCAGCCGCCCATTCCAGGCATCGATGCCGACGGGGTGCATACCTGCTGGACGCTGAGCGACGCGCGTGCCATTGCCGCGCTGGCGCAACCCGGTGCGCGTGTGCTGCAGCTCGGTGCCGGCTTTATCGGCTGCATCATCATGGAAGCTTTGGCCGCGCGCGGCGTGCATTTGAGCGTGGTTGAAATGGGTGACCGCATGGTGCCGCGCATGATGGGTCCGGTGGCGGGCAGCATGATCCGCGAGTGGGTCGAGTCCAAAGGCATCGAGGTGTTTACCGCTACCCGTGTCGAGTCCATCGAACCAGGCACGCCACTGAACGTGAATCTCTCGAATGGCAAAACCTTGCAGGCGGACCTGGTGATCAGCGCCGCGGGTGTGCGCCCGGCGATCCGCTTCATGCAGGATTCAGGCGTGCTGTGCCTGCAAGGCGTGCTGACCGACGAGCACCTGCAAACCAATGTGCCAGGCATTTTTGCCGCCGGCGACTGCGCCGAAGCGTTTGACAAGGTCTCAGGCACCACCATGGTCAGCGCCATTCAGCCCAACGCCTCGGAGCAGGCGCGCATTGCCGCCGTCAACATGGTGGCGTTTGCCAAGGGTCGCCGCACCGCTTACGCGCACCTCAAAGGGGTGACGCAGATCAACGTACTCGACACGCTGGGGCTGATTTCGGCCAGTTTTGGCGACTGGAAGGGCATCAACGGTGGCGAACATGTCGAGCTGACTGACCGCGCTGCGGGCAAACACCTGAGTTTGCAGTTCCGGGAGGATGTGCTGGTGGGCTGCAACTGCGTCGGCTGGACGCAACATGTGGGTGCGATGCGTGGCCTGGTCGAGGGCCAGATCAAGCTGGGGCCCTGGAAAGACATCCTCAAAAACGACCCGACCCGGCTGGCTGACGCCTACCTGGCCGCAGCGCAGGGGCATGCGGACTGGTCAGGTGCGCACGATGCCCGCAAGCGGTAAAGTGCCTGGCCATGAAAATCACCCTCAAGCTGTTTGCCTCGCTGACCGACTATTTGCCCACCCAGGAGAAATACACCAATGTGGTGGAACTCGATGTCGCCAGCGACACCACCATTGGCCAGCTGGTTGCGCACTACCGTTTGCCCGAGAAACTGGTGCACCTGGTGCTGGTGAACGGGGTTTATGTGGCACCCGATCAGCGCGCCAGCCGCACCCTGCTGGAGGGCGATGTGCTGGCCATCTGGCCGCCCATTGCGGGCGGCTGATATTTATATAAGAAATTGGCCTCTAGGCCATATCAGATAAGCGCAAGCAGCTATCTAAATGCAAGCAAACTACAGCGCCTTGTTTGCGCGTGACATGGGCTGCACCGAGGCGCAGTGGCTGGGTTGGCTGCCCCCGGCCATTGGCGATCACCCCTGGACGCTGCAGCCCCAGGCGGCACGGGTATCGCTGGGCGACGGTCTGCTGAGCCTGACCTGGCAAGTGGCCCCGCCCCGCGTGATTGGCCAAATTCGCATGCCGGTGCTGCAAGTCAACTTCAGATTTACCGGTGTCGATGCGCTCCAGCGCCACACGTTCATGAAGCGCTTTGACCTGTACCTGCAACGCGGTGGCGGTTAACCTGAAACAAAGCGGCTGTCATGCCGGGCCGCGACCCGCCGTCCAGTGCATAAGCAGGCATGGATTGCGGATCGGGTCTCTGCAATGGCAGATAGGCCTCGCAAGTCAATCCGTGAGTTGCCAGTCCAGGTTCACGTGCGTACCGCGGGCACGGGCAAACGCCACAAAGTCGGCGGACGGCATGGGTTTGGCGTAGGTGTAGCCTTGGCCAATATCGCAGTGGTGCTCCTTCAGCCAGTCGGCGCAGGCGGGGTCTTCAATGCCCTCGGCCACCACCCGCAGCCCGAAGTTGTGCGCCAGGGCGATGGTGGACGACACAATGGCCTGGTCGCCGCGGTCTTGCAGCAGCTTGCGCACAAAGCTCTGGTCGATCTTGAGCTCGTCAATCGGCATGTTCTTCAGGTACGACAGTGAGGAATAGCCGGTGCCGAAATCGTCGATGGACAGCTTGAAGCCCGATTCGTGCAGGCTGTGCAGCATGGCCATGGCGCGCTGGGGCGAGGCCATGAAACAGCCCTCGGTAATTTCCAGGTTGACGTGGCGCGGGTGCAGTCCGGTTTCGGTGAGCGCGGCCTGCAGTGCGTCTGGCAGCTCGGGGTCCAGCAGGTTCTGTGCCGACAGATTGACCGAGATGCTCAAGCCCAGACCGGCGCGCTGCCAGCGCTCACATTCACGCATTGATTCGGCCAGCACCCAGATCGTCAGTTGCCGGATCAGTCCCGATTCTTCAGCCACCGGGATGAACTCCGCCGGCGAAATCATGCCCTCTGCCGGGTCAGGCCAGCGCACCAGCGCCTCGGCACCGATGACCCGGCCGCTTTGCAAGTCAATCTGCGGCTGGTAATGCATGCGCAATTGCTGCTGTTGCAGCGCATTGCGCAGCTTGCCAAACAGCAGGTGGTGGCGGGTGAATTGCCGCTCTTGCTGGGCGTCATAAATCGCCCAGCGCTGGGCATTCGTGCGCGACTGCAACAACGCCTGCACAGCTTTTTTCAGCAGGCTGTCGGCATTCTGAGCGTGGTCTGGGTACATCGCCAGCCCGAGGGTGAGTTCGATGTACAGCGGGGTGTCTTGTTCCTGCACGCTGATTTGCTGGCGGGCAATGAAGCGCCCCAGTGCCTCGGCATCGACCCCCGCCTGGGCAATGCGGTAAACGATGGTGAATTCATCGCGCCGCCCGCGCGCCAGCAGGCCGTGGCCCTCGACAATGGCGGCCAGTTGGGCTGCCACCTGTTTCACCACGCTGTCGGCACCGTCCAGCCCCAGCACATTGCCCAATTCCAGCAGCCGCTCCAGCCGCAAATGGCATACCGCCAGCCGTTGTCCGGTGGTCTGCGCTGCATTGATTTCGTGCTGCAGCAGCTCTAGCAGCCGGCTGCGGTTGGGCAGCCCGGTGGTGCTGTCGTGGGTGGCCAGGTATTGCATGCGGGCCAGCAGCGCTTGCGCATCGGCGGTTTTTTCTTCGACGAGCTGCGTCAACTTCTCTTCGTAATGGCTGCGCAGCAGGTTGAACTGGGCCGCCAGCACGGTATAAAAGCCCAGCGACAGCACGAATTGCACGGCGGTCACAGGCGCAAAGTGGTAGGCAAACGCCAGTTGCTGCCCACCCAGCGCAAAATAGCCCGTGACCAGCGCCATAAACGCCAGGCTGTACCACCAGCCTTGTTTTTGGCCCTTGATGAAAAAGGCCACAAACGGCGCGGTGTAAATCCAGAACAGCCCGCTGCCCGCGATGCCGCCAAATACCAGTAGCGCACTCAGAATCACCAGCGCTGCCAGCATGATCAGCAACTCGGCGGGCTCGATCCAGCGGGCCTGGCGCGCCAGCAAGGCTGCTGGCAGCAACAAGAACAGCCCGGCAGCCAGTTCCACCCAGCCCAGCATGGCCATGCCAGGTACCAGCATGTTGAAGGCGGAAAACACCAGGCTGACGAAGATGCCAATCCAGGCGGTGATGCGCACCTGACGCATGCGCTGCTCACTGCCTGCCAGGTACTTGAGCTGCAGCCCCAGCACGTCAACGGCATGGTGGCGCAGGCGCTGCCAGAGGGCATGTTGATTCATGCGCTGTTGCCCGTGGCAAGCCGCGCCTGGCTGGCGGCATCTTCCCAGACGCATTCCAGGCTGGCGCTGGCCAGCAGATCATGAAAGTCGTCGGGTGTGATGGTGACGCGCTCGAGTATCCGCCAGCGGGTGTTGAGGGGCACCAGCGGGTACAGCGCGTGTGCCTGGGGTTTCAGTGCCAGCGCCCCCAGTGCCCCGCGCAGGCAGTAAAACACCAGCTCGGCACAGCTGAAGCGGTTGAATTCGGTGGTGTCGCTGCAGTCAAAATCGTAGTCTTCACCGATTTTTTCCAGGGCTGATTGACGCGCCGCGGCCACCACCTGGGCACGCGGCACGCTGGCGCCGGCGGCCAGGGCGCTCTGCATCGCAGCCATCATGACATCGGAGGGCGAGGGCGGTCTGGCCTGCTTGAGCGCCTTTTGCGGCTCAGACCCGGGAGGCAGCGCCAGCACCGGTTTGAGGCGCAGCACCGCCAGGTAGTCACAGCGTAAAAAAGTCAGGATGTCTTCGGTGTGCACGCCGTTGGCCATCGAGTGGATCACCCGCTGCGGCCCGGGTGCAAACAGGGCCGGGTTGTCCCTGAAGGCAGCGGGCACCTGCTGGCGCTGTGCCTCACCCAACGTGCCCACGTACAGCGCCGCGTGGGTAAACCAGCCCGGCTGAAACCCGTGTTGTGAGGTCACCGACGAGCGGCGGATGAACTCGCCATCGACATAACCCTCATAGCCCCGCAGCAAAATATCGCCGTCTTGCAGCAGATCGAGCACGGCGCGCATGTTGGCCCCCGAGATGCGGTAGCCACGCGGGTTTTCCACCAGAAAATGCGACGGCCAATGCAGTTTGACGGCGGGGGCACCGCCACCGTTGCTAAACAGCTTGAGTGTGCCAAACCAGGCCATGAAGGCACTTTGGCCAGGGTTGGGGTCATCGCCCGAGCGCTGCCGATAGACCACGACCACCGCATACAGCGCCAGCAACGCATAGGTCGCCAGGCTGGCCCAGGCGGCTTGGCGCAGCACCGGATACGTGTCAGCGTAGCCCGTCAGCAGTGCCGCCACCCAGCCTGTCAGCCCGATGGCCAGCACCCAGCCAAACAGAGCGCACCACAGTGAATACGCCAGATAGACCGGGCGCACCAAGCCCAGCAACACGGGCCAGACATTTTTCATGGGGCAGCGCGGTGCTGAGCAGTGCTATACCGTGCCGGCCTTTTCCATGGCGTCCCAGGCGGCAATGGCTTCGGCTGCGTCCATCAGTCCGGGGCCGCCGCCCATATACACGCACAGCGCCAGAATTTCGTCAAATTCGGCGCGGGTGCAGCCCAGGCGGCGCAGCACCTTGACGTGAAACGCAATGCAGCCCGAGCAATGCTGCGTGATGCCGATGGCCAGCGCGATCATTTCCTTGTGTTTGGCGCTGACCGCACCTTCGGCCATGGCGGCTTTGGAGAGCTGGCCAAAGCCGGCCATCGCCTCGGACTGCGACTTGCGAAACGGGGCCAGGTTTTCGTTGATGCTGTGCATCAGACCAATGGCGTCATACGAACTCATGAAAACTCCTTGTATTGAAAAATCAACCGAATTTGGCAAACAGCTTGCTGTACGGGGCTTTCAGTTTACCCATTGCGTCCTTGACGGCCGCCATGTCCTGCGCCAGCAAGGCGGACTCCAGCGCGCTCACCGATGCGCCAACGGCGCCCACCATGGCGACAAATTCGGCATTGCCAGTCAGGCTGGCCGGTGCCTGGCTGCTCAGTCGCTTGGCCAGATAGCCCAGCGCGCCGACTTGCGAGGTCAGCAGCAGCAGACCCTTGGGCTGTTCCAGCATGGCTTTGCCGTCGATCAGCACATGTTCCATCTGCAGGTGATAGGCGTGGATGTGGTCGCTGTAGATCATCACCTGGCTGCGCTGGCGCATCTCGGCAGTCACCGTGCGAATGGCCTTGAGCGCAGTGTGTGCTGCCGGCGCCTTGCCAGCGGCCAGCTCGGCCTGGGCCTGGGCGTAAAGGGCACCCACTTTGGCAACCGATTCGGCAAACGCGGCATCCTGGTCATACGGGGCCGGTGGCTTGCTGCCAAACTGGCTGCCGAATGCGCTCCACGCCTGCTGCGCCTGCGTGACGGCTTGCACCGCCTCGGGCAGGGACGGGCCGCTGGCCTTGAACATCGCCACCCGGTACGGTGCGTTGGCCACCTGCATGGCATCGGTGACCGGGTCCGCGGCCCAGCCGACTGCCGTGGTGGTCAGGCCAAAAGCCAGGGTCGCCGCCAGGCGCATGCGCTTGAATGGGTTGGCAAGGGGTGTACTCATGGGGAAAGGCCTCAAAGTTGTGAAAAAACGCCATTGTGCGTGGGCATTGTAAAGATCGCCCACACCCCGACTGGCGCGCAAATCGGCGTAGTGCAGCGTGTTGAGAATGCTCAAAAAGTAGAGCTGGAAGCGCTTTACCGGTATGGGCTAGAGGTACTTTTTACTATGCAACGGGGCGGCTCAGTTCGGGTTAGCCAAGGGTTGCGCGCGCAGCCGCTGCGCCAGTTCGTCGGCGGGCATGGCTTTGGCAAACAGCCAGCCCTGGTAGGTTTCGCAGCCATGCTGGCGCAAAAAGTCCAGTTGCGCCCGGGTTTCCACGCCTTCTGCCACCAGCCCCATGCCAAGGTTCTTGGCCAGCCCGATGATGGCCAGCGAGATCGTGACATCGTTGGCATCGTCGGGTACCCCGTCCATGAAGCTCTTGTCGATCTTGATCTTGTGGACCGGCAAGGCTTTCAGGTACGACAGCGACGAATAACCGGTGCCAAAGTCATCCAGCGCCACCCGGCAGCCCAGGGCCACCAACGCAATCAGTTGTTCGCGCGTCTGTTCGGGTTGCGCCATGGCGGCCGATTCGGTGATTTCGATGTCAAGCCACTGCGCCTGTGCGCCGGCGCGCTGCAGCGCTGCGGCCACTTTTTGCGGCAGGTCGCGCTGGCGGAACTGCTGCGCGGTGATGTTGATGGCCACACGCAGCGGTTGCCCGGCTTGCGTCCAGTCGGCAATTTGGCGGCAGGCGGTGTCGAGCACCCAGTCGGACAGCGGCAAGATCAGGCCGGTGACCTCGGCCACCGGGATGAACCGGACCGGCGACACCTGGCCCAGCACCGCGTCGTGCCAGCGCAGCAAGGCCTCGGCGGCCACAATGCGACCGGTTTGCACGTCCACCTGGGGCTGGTAGTGCAGCGCCAGGGCACCCTGCGAGATGGCTTCCTTGAGGCGGGTGTGCAACAGCATGTCCTCATGCACGCGCTGGTCCATGGCCTTGGAAAACAGCGCAAACGTGCCGCGCCCGGCGGCTTTGGCCTGGTACATCGCCATGTCGGCAAAGCGCAGCAGCGTGTCGCTGTCGCTGGCATCGTCGGGGTAAAAAGCCAGCCCCAGGCTGGCGCTTGAATAGATTTGCTGCCCTTCAATCCGGTAGGCGTCCTGCAACGCCAGCAGCAGCTTGGTGGCCACGTTGCCGGCTTCGTCGGCATGGGTCAGGTCGGTCAGCAGCACGGCAAATTCGTCACCGCCCAGGCGCGCCAGCAGGTCATTGTCGCGCAGGGCGGCGCGCATGCGCTGGCTCACCTGCTGCAGCAGGGCATCGCCGGTGGGGTGGCCAAAACTGTCGTTGACGTTCTTGAAGTCGTCCAGGTCAATGAACAGCACCGCCACCCGCTGTCCGCTGCGCTCGCAGCGCGACAGCGCCTGCCCCAGTTGCAGGTGAAACAGCCAGCGGTTGGGCAGCCCGGTGAGTTCGTCGTGGGTGGCCTGGTGCTTGAGCGACTCTTCAAACTTTTTGCGCTCGGACAGGTCGCGGATGTAGCAGATGGCGTGCTGGCTGCCTTCGTCTTCAAAGTAGCCCAGCGAAATATCCACCGGCAGCAGCGTGCCATCGCGGCGCATCATTTGCAGGTCCATCGACCCCATCGGACGCGGCTGCGGGTCGCCAAATGCCCGGCGCACCGATGCGCCGTGGCGCGCACGCAGCGGCTGCGGCAGGAAGATGTCCACGTTTTGCCCCAGCAACTGTGCCACCGGGTAGCCCGACAGGGTTTCCATGGCCGGGTTGGCCATCAGCATGATGCCGGTGCTGTCCACCCACAGCACGCCGTCGGGCGCGGCGCTCAAGATCACCTTTTCGCGCAGGTGCTGTACTTCCATGCGCTCCAGCGGGCGGCGCAGCGCTTCGTTGAAGGTGGCGTGAAACAGGTACAAATAGGCCGCCACCTTGTAGAGGTGGCCAATGCCATTGGCTGCATCCTTGTCGATGATGCCCAGCATGGTGAAGAACAGTTCGGACACGGCGGACAGCGCCACCGCAAAGGCCAGCGCCATCAAGCACTCGCGCACCAGCTCGGCGCGGCGCTGCCATAGCAGGCCCAGGGTGATCAGGTGGATCAGGATGATGACCCACTCGGTACCGATCTTCAGCGGCGTCAGGCCCAGGCCGGTAATGAAGAATGCCGGCATCTGCTGCGGATGCCACAGCCCCAGAAAGCCAAGCACCGCTACCACTGCCAGCATCAGCACAACGGCCAGACGCCGGCGCGCATCGGTGACCACCGGTCCGCTGGGCAACGCCACATACAGCAGCAAGGCAGCTGCAGCCAGCAGCCGCGCGGCCAGCCAGAAAAAGATCGACTTTTGCGGGCTGTTGGCGGTGATGGCATCGGGCATGCCGGCGTAGCCCAGCGTGTGCAAGAAGTCGAGCAGCCCGACCCCCAGAAACGCCACGCCAAGCAGCACCACCGCCCCTTTGCGCACCGACAAAATGGCACGGTAGCCGGTGATGAAGATCAGCATCGCCACGACGATGGCAAACATCTCCACCGCGCTGTGAAAAAACAGGAAGACGGTGGGTTCGATCAGCACCTGGCGCGCTGGCTGCGACACCCACCACAGCAGCGGCAGTGCCAGCGCCAGCAAGACCCAGCCCGTGCCGGCTTGCAGTGGATGTGTGTGCGGTCGTCTCGTCACGCTGTGCATGGGTGTGTCAGACGCAGAAATCCGGGTCCAGTCAAACTGAAAACACCTTGACGGCATCCGCCAGGTGACGCGCCTGGTCGCCCATGCTGGTGGCGGCGGTGATGCTTTCCTCCACCATGGTGGCGTTTTGCTGGATCATGCTATCGAGCTGGGCCACCGCCTGGCTGACCTGACCAATGCCTTGCGACTGTTCGCGCGAGGCCACGGTGATCTCGCTCATCAGGTCATTGACGCGGCGCACCTCATCGACCATCTCGTTCATGGTGGCCGCAGCGCCGGTCACCAGCCGGCTGCCGTCAGCCACGTTGTTCACCGACGCATCGATCAGGCTCTTGATTTCCTTGGCCGCCACCGCCGAGCGACCGGCCAGGCTGCGTACCTCGGTGGCCACCACGGCAAAACCGCGGCCCTGTTCGCCAGCGCGCGCCGCCTCCACAGCGGCATTGAGCGCCAGGATGTTGGTCTGGAAGGCGATGCCATCAATCACCTGGATGATGTCGGCAATCTTGCGGCTTGACAGGGTGATTTGCGCCATGGTGGCCTCCACTTCGGCCATTGCCTTGCCACCTTTGGCCGCCACTTCAGTCGCGGTATGGGCCAGTTGGCCGGCCTGGGTGGCGGTGTCGGAATTTTGCCGAACCGATGCGGTTTGCTGCTCCATCGCGGCGGCTGTCTGTTCCAGGCTGGAGGCGGCCTGCTCGGTGCGACTGGATAAGGCCAGCGTCGAGGTGACGATTTCTTCGCTGGTCAGTTGCATGCCATCGGCTTGCTGCTGCACATCGTCGAGCAGCGACCGCAGGTTCAGTCCGGCCTGGTTGATGGCACGTGCAATCATGCCGATCTCATCAATTCGGTCGAGTTGAATGCCAACGCCGGTTTCGCCACTGGCAACGCGCGCTGCGGCGGCCTGCACGATCAGCACAGCCATCAGCGGCATTGCGCTCAAGCCGGTTGCCGTCAGCCCCAGGGCAGAGAGTAGCGCCACCCCCAGCAGCGGCAGCCGCACGCGCCAGGCGGCTGGCAGCAGTTGCAGCGCACTGAGCCATTTGAGCGCACCGGTGCGTACGATCAGACCACCCTGAAACGCCAGTCCGCTGGCACGCCCGGCCTTGAAGCGCGCGTAAAGTGCCTCGGTGGCATCGATTTCAGCGCGCGTGGGCTGCGTGCGCACCGACAGATAGCCGGTCAGCTGACCGTTGCGGCGCATCGGTGCGGCGTTGGCACGCACCCAGTAGTGGTCGCCGTCCTGGCGGCGGTTTTTCACCAGCGCTGTCCATGACTGGCCGTTCTTGAGGCTGCGCCACATGTCGGCAAACGCTTCTTGCGGCATGTCGGGGTGGCGCACGATGTTGTGCGGCTGCCCGAGCAATTCTTCGGCTGAAAAACCGCTGGTGCGAATGAAGGCCGCGTTGGCGTAGCTGATGCGGCTGTCGGTGTCGGTGGTGGAGAGCAGCGTTGCGTTGGCCGGAAACTGGTATTCGCGTTGGGTGACGGGTTGATTGGTTCTCATGGATGTCGGCGAACTTGATAAAAGTGATTTGAGATCGTGTGTTGGGCAGATTTACAGCGCTACGCAGCGCGACTGAAGACAGATTGACGGCCAAACTGTGCCGCAACGCCATGCAACGCAACGCAACTCGTCCGCCATCTGATTCTTAAGTTCAGACGATCACAATGGCCCGAAAGTCATTGACGTTGGTCAACGTTGGCCCGGTGATGACCGAGTCGTCCAGGGTCTGGAAAAACGTGTGGGCGTCGTTGTTGTCCAGATAACTGCGTGGGTTCATGCCGCGGCCCCAAGCGCGTTCCAGGGTGTCGGGGGCGAGCAGCGCGCCGGCGATTTCTTCGGCACCATCGACACCGTCGGTATCAGCGGCCAGTGCGTAAACGCCCGGTGTGCCGGCCAGCGCCACCGCCAGGGCCAACAAGAACTCCACGTTGCGCCCGCCGCGCCCTTTGCCCCGGATGGTGACCGTGGTTTCTCCGCCGCTTAGCAGCACACAGGGCCGCTGAAAGGGTTGCCCGTGCAGCACCACCTGACGCGCCATGCCCGCTAGCACCTTGGCCACGTCGCGCGATTCTCCTTCCAGGCTGTCGCCCAGAATGTACGGGGTGAACCCGGCCGCTTGCGCCAGTTGGGCGGCAGCCTCCAGCGCCATTTGGGGGGCGGTCACCATGCGCACGCTGCTGTTTTGCAGCTGCGCAGCAGCGGGTTTGATGGTTTCACCGGCACCGCTTTGCAGCAAGGCGAGCGCTGCTGGCGGCAGGGCGATCTGGTAGCGTTGGCAAAGAGCCAGCGCGTCGGCGCAGGTGGTGGTATCGCCCACGGTCGGGCCAGAAGCGATGTCCATCGGTGAGTCGCCCGGCACATCCGAGATCAGCAGCGTGAGCAGTCTGGCCGGGTGGCAGGCGGCAGCCAGTCTGCCACCCTTGATGCCGGAGAGGTGTCGGCGCACACAGTTCATCTCGGATATCGTCGCGCCAGATGCCAGTAGCGCGGCGTTGACCGCTTGTTTGTCTTGCAGGGTCAGGCCGTCGCCAGGTTCCACCAGCAGCGATGAGCCGCCGCCTGAGATCAGCGCCACCACCAGGTCATCGGCGCTCAAGCCGCTGACATAGTGTCGGATACGTTGCGCTGCCAGCAGCCCGGCGGCGTCGGGCACCGGATGCGCAGCCTGGATGATTTCGATGTGCTGGCACGGCACCTGGTAGCCGTAGCGGGTGACCACCAGGCCCTCGATCGGGCTGCTGTCACGCGCGCACCAAAGGTCTTCAAAGGCGCGCGCCATGGCGGCAGAGGCCTTGCCGGCACCAATCACCAGCGTGCGACCCTTGGGCGGCGCTGGCAGGTGCGTACCCAGGCACAGCGCCGGTTGGGCGGCGGCCACAGCGGCATCAAACATCTGGCGCAGCAGGGCGCGGGGGGCGACTGAGGCAGTCTCGGGTGTAGCCATACGGCACTCCTGGTGGGCAAACCGCAGAATTATCGACAGGTTGGCAACTTATGCAACAAATTGGCAGTTAGCCCTTACCCAGCAAGCGGTGCATGCTATCACACTGATACTGTTTGGCAAGGCGGGACAAGCGGGCTGATCTGACCTGCAAAATGCAGGTCAAACAAGCCTTTAGCCTATGCTGATATTGCGCTGACAGCTATTGAATAAGGTGCAAACGACTTCAAGCACTGGCCACTTCATGGTGGCCCATCAGCTCCAGCGCCTTCACCAGCGCCGAGTGATCCAGGTCGGCCATGCCGTTGGCGGCGCACACCTGCATCAGCTGCACCGCAGCGGCGGTTTGCGGCAGCGCCAAGCCGAGTTCGCGCGCGCCTTGCAGCGCCAGGCCCAGGTCTTTCTGGTGCAGCTTGATTCTGAAACCGGGGTTAAAGGTGCGCTTGATCATGCGCTCGCCATGCACTTCGAGGATGCGACTCGACGCAAACCCGCCCATCAGCGCGGCACGCACCTTGGCCGGGTCGGCACCGGCCTTGCTGGCGAACAGCAGCGCCTCGCCCACGGCGGCAATGTTCAACGCCACGATGATCTGGTTGGCCACCTTGCAGGTCTGGCCGTCGCCATTGCCACCCACCAGGGTGATGTTCTTGCCCATCAGCTCAAACAGCGGTTTGACGCGGTCAAAGGCGGCTTGCGGGCCGCCGACCATGATGGTCAGGCTGGCGGCTTTGGCACCGACTTCGCCGCCCGACACCGGCGCATCCAGGTAGTCGCAACCCAGGGCGTTGATTTTTTGCGCGAAGCCTTTGGTCTCCATCGGCGAGATGCTGCTCATGTCCACCACGGTTTTGCCCGCTGTCAAGCCTGAAGCCACACCGTTGTCGCCAAACAGCACCTTGGCGACATCAGGGGTGTCGGGCAGCATCAGGAAGATGATGTCGGCTTGCTCGGCCACAGCACGTGCACTGGTGCACAGCGTGGCGCCGCTGTTGGCGATGGCCGCTGGGGGTTGACTGCGGGTGGTCACAAACACGCTGTGCCCGGCAGCGATCAGGTGGCCGGCCATGGGCGAGCCCATGATGCCCAGGCCAATAAAGCCCAGGCGTTGGGGGTGGGTCGTCATCGGGTTGTCTCCTAAGTTGCAAGTGAGGGTGGTGGGGTTCAGCAGTCGCAGCGGGCGGGGTCGAGCTGCTCGCGCCAGCCCAAACCGGCCAGGGTGGTGGTCAGGGGTTTGTATTCACAGCCAACCCAGCCGCGGTAACCTAGCTCGTCGAGCAGCGCCAACAGGTAGCGGTAGTTGATCTCGCCGGTGCCGGGCTCATGGCGGCCCGGGTTGTCGGCCAACTGAATATGGCCAATGCGCGCCAGATGCTTTTGCACGGTGGCGGCAAGTTCGCCCTCCATGCGCTGGGCGTGGTAGATGTCGTATTGCACCAAGGCGTTGTCGGCGCCCACCTCGTCCAGAATCGCCAGCGCCTGCGCGGTGCGGTTGAGGTAAAAGCCGGGAATGTCGTAGCTGTTGATCGGTTCCACCAGCAGGCGCAGTTGCGCGTTTTTCAGCTCGGCTGCCGCAAAACGCAGGTTGTCCACCAAGGTCTGGCGCAGCAGCGCATCGGGCACACCGGCGGGTGCCTTGCCCACCAGGCAGTTGAGCTGGGCCACCCCCAGTGCTTTGGCGTAGGCGATGGCCAGCGGCACACCGGCGCGAAATTCTTCCACCCGCGCCGGGTCGCACGCCATGCCGCGGTCGCCCGCGTCCCAGTCGCCAGCGGGCAGGTTGTGCAACACAAGCTGCAGGTGGTGGGTATCCAGACGGGTCTTGATCTCTTCTGCAGGCCAGGCATAGGGGAACAAAAATTCCACGGCGGTAAAACCGGCACTGGCGGCGCGCTCAAAACGCTCCAGGAACGGCACTTCGGTAAACAGCATGGTCAGATTGGCGGCAAATTTGGGCATGGTTTTCTCCTGTTGGTGTTTTTGACGGCTCACTCCAGCAACCCGGCGGCCAGCAGACCCTCGCGCCCAGCGGGGTGCAGGCACTCGATGGCTTCAAATTCGTTGATGGCATTGATCTCGGTGCCCATGGCGATGTTGGTCACCTTTTCCAGAATCACCTCTACCACCACCGGCACGCGCAGCTGGTGCGCCAGGGTTTGCGCCTGGCGCAACGTGTCCTGCAAATGTGCCGGGTCGGTCACCCGCAGCGCTTTACAGCCCAGACCTTCCACCACCGCCTTGTGATCGACACCGTAGCCTTGCAGGGTGGGGTCGGTGACGTTCTGGTTGTCAAAGGCGAGCTGCACGCAGTAGTCCATGTCAAAGCCGCGTTGCGCCTGGCGGATCAGGCCCAGGTAGCTGTTGTTGACCAACACTTGCACATAAGGCAGGCGAAATTGCGCGCCCACCGCCAGCTCTTCGACCAGAAACTGAAAGTCATAGTCGCCGCTCAAGCCCACCACGGTTTTGGTCGGGTCAGCGGCCACCACGCCCAGGGCGGCTGGAATCGTCCAGCCCAGTGGCCCGGCCTGGCCGCAGTTGATCCACTGGCGTGGCCCAAACACCCGCAAGAACTGCGCGCCGGCAATCTGGCTCAGACCGATGGTCGAGACAAACACCGTGTCGCGCCCGAACGCCTGGTTCATCTCCTGATAGACGCGCTGCGGCTTGATCGGCACATTGTCATAGGACGTTTTGCGCTGCATGAGTTTTTTGCGCTCGGCGCAGCGCCCGGCCCAGTCGCTGTAGTCGCGCAGCCGGTTGGCATCGCGGCGTTCGCGTGCCACTTGCACAAACAGCGCCAGCGCCGCTTTGGCATCGCTGACGATGCCCAGGTCGGGGTTGAACACGCGGCCGATCTGCGTCGGCTCGATGTCCACATGGACAAATTTGCGCCCTTGGGTATAGACCTCGACCGAGCCGGTGTGGCGGTTGGCCCAGCGGTTGCCAATGCCCAAACAGAAGTCGCTGGCCAGCAGCGTGGCATTGCCGTAGCGGTGGCTGGTTTGCAGACCACACATGCCGGCCATCAGCGGGTGGTCGTCGGGCAACACGCCCCAGGCCATCAGGGTCGGAATCACTGGCACGCCGGTCAGCTCGGCAAATTCGACCAGCAAGTCTGCCGCGTCGGCATTGATGATGCCGCCCCCGGCGATGATCAACGGCTTGGTCGAGGCTGCCAGCATGTCCAGCGCCTTTTCAATCTGTTTGCGCGTGGCGGCAGGTTTGTAGGCGGGCAGCGGCTCGTAGGTGTCGATGTCAAACTCGATCTCGGCCAGTTGCACGTCAATCGGCAGGTCAATCAGCACCGGCCCTGGGCGGCCCGAGCGCATCAGGTGAAACGCCTGCTGGAAGACACGGGGCACCAGCGCGGGCTCACGCACCGTCACGGCCCATTTGGTCACCGGCTTGGCAATGCTTTCGATGTCAACGGCCTGAAAGTCCTCCTTGTACAGGCGAGCCCGCGGTGCCTGGCCGGTGATGCACAAAATTGGAATGCTGTCAGCGCTGGCCGAATACAGTCCGGTGATCATGTCGGTGCCGGCCGGGCCGCTGGTGCCAATGCACACGCCGATGTTGCCGGCGCGCGCCCGGGTGTAACCCTCGGCCATGTGCGAGGCACCTTCCACATGGCGCGCCAGCACATGGGCGATGCTTTGGC
>JAIFMT010000142.1 GCA_020048295.1 Rhodoferax sp. | reverse complement strand
GTGGGCTGTGTGTTGCACACGGTCAACGGGTGCAGCCGGCGGGTGCGGGTGACTTGCGGGGATCAAATTGGCAATGGCAGCGTGGCGCCAAACTTGCTGCGCTTGATGCTGAAAAAAGTCTTGACGTTGCGCACATTGGCATCGGCGGTAAACAGCCGCTGGCTCAGGGCCAAATAGTCGGGCATGTTGGCTGCATGCACCACTAGACAAAAGTCCGGCCCAGGCGAGACACGGTAGCACTGCTGCACTGCATCATCGAGTTGCACGCGCCGCTCAAAGGATTCCAGTGCCGCCTGGTCTTGCCGGTCGAGGGTGATCTCGACGATGGCGGTCAGCCCGTGACCGATTACCGCTGCCAGTGTGTCGGCACTGAGTACGGCAATCTCGCGTTCAATCAGGCCGGCTTCAAACAGCCGCTTGACGCGGCGCAGGCAGGTCGGCGGCGACACATGCACCCGTGCGGCCAGCGCCTGGTTGTTGAGCGACGAATCCACCTGCAGGCGTGCCAGCAATTGCAGGTCTATGGCATCCAGTGTGAGCGGGGTCATGGTGATGCAGTCCTTATTGAAGAGTCAACCGGCGGCTCGGGAGCGCTGGGGCAGCTTCACTGCAGAACGCGCTTGCGCCACCATGGCCACAGCAGGTTCAGCGCCAACCCTGTCATCACCAGCGCGGCAGCCATCAGCTTCCAGTCGGGCAGCGGCTCCCCCAGCCACCAGGCCGAACTGCCCATGCCTACCAGCGGCACCAGCAGCGCCATCGGCGTGATGGTGGCAGCGCTGTAGCGCGACAGCAGCCAGCCCCAGGCGGCGTAGCCAAACATCGAATTGCCCCAGGCTTGCCAGGCCACCGCGGCCCAGGTCAGCGCATTGGCGTGCGCAATGCCGCCAGCCAGCGCATCCCAGCCTTCCAGCCACAGCGTCAGCAGCGCCAGCGGCGGCACGGCAAACAAGCTTGACCACACCACATACGCCACCATGTTGATGCGTCCGGCAGAGCGGCTGACCAGATTGCCGCCGGCCCACGACAGCGCTGCCAGCAGCACCAGCCCCAAACCGACCAATGTGGTGCTGCCATCGGTATGCACCACGATCACGCTCAGGCCGCAGGCCGCCAGCAGCAGCGCCAGCCACTGCACCCGCTGCAAGGACTCACCCGCCAGCAGCATGGCCAGGCCAATGGTAAAAAACACCTGTACTTGAATCACCAGCGAGGCCAGCCCCGGTGAAATGTGCCCGTTCATGGCCACAAACAACAAGCCGAATTGCCCCACCCCAATCAGCAACCCGTAGCCCGCCAGATTGCGCCACGGCACGGCGGGTCGCGGCAAAAAAAACACCATCGGCAGCACCACCACGGCAAACCGCAGGGTGGCAAACAGCAGCGGCGGCATTTGTCCCAGCGCCAACTTGATGACGACAAAGTTGCTGCCCCACACCGCCACCACCGCCAGTGCCAGTAAAAAATGCCGCAGGGAAAGTGAAGTTTTCATTCAAAAAAATGTAATTTGTGAAATCTATTGTCGCCAATTCAGAAGGTTGAAATTAACAATAAATATCAGCGGAAAATCGACTGCATATTTCAATCTGCAGCTTTTACTATCGCGTCTTCATTTTCAGGAGCAACTTATGTGTGGCATTGTCGGCGCGGTCTCCAACACCAATATCGTTCCCATCCTGGTGCAAGGCTTGGCCAGGCTGGAATACCGGGGTTACGACTCGTGTGGCGTGGCGGTGCATGCTGGTGGCTTACAGCGCGCGCGCAGCACGGCGCGCGTGGCCGAGCTGTTGGCGCAGATCAGTAGCACGCAGCTGGCCGGTAGCACTGGCATTGCCCACACCCGCTGGGCCACGCATGGCGCGCCGGCAGTGCACAACGCACACCCGCATTTCAGTCATGGCCCGGGGCCAGATGCCGCCAGCCGCCCCGGGCGCATTGCGCTGGTACACAACGGCATCATTGAAAACCACGACGAATTGCGTGCCAGCCTGCAAGCGCGTGGCTATGTGTTCCAAAGCCAGACCGACACCGAAGTCATCGCGCACCTGATCGACAGCCTGTATGACGGCGACCTGTTTGAGGCCGTCAAGGGCGCTTTGGGGTCGCTGCGGGGTGCCTATGCGATTGCGGTGTTTTGCAAGGACGAGCCGCACCGGCTGATTGGCGCGCGCGCCGGCTCGCCACTGATTCTGGGCGTGGGCGCAGACGGCCAGTCGCACTACCTGGCCAGCGATGCGATGGCGCTGGCCGGCGTGACCGATCAAATTGTCTATCTGGAAGAAGGCGACATAGCTGACCTGCAACTGGGCAAATACTGGCTGGCCGACAAGGCCTTCAAGCCGCTCACCGCCGCGCAGCGCCCGGTGAAGACCGTGCATGCCCACAGCGGTGCGGCCGAACTGGGGCCATACCGGCACTACATGCAAAAAGAGATTTTTGAGCAGCCGCGCGCCATTGCCGACACCTTGCAGGGCGTGGACAGCATCATGCCCGAGCTGTTTGATGGCACTAACGCAAGCGCGGCACGGGTGTTCAAGGGCATCGACTCGGTGCTGATCCTGGCCTGCGGCACCAGCTACTACAGCGGCTGCACCGCCAAATACTGGCTGGAGAGCATCGCCAAAATTCCCACTCAGGTTGAGGTGGCCAGCGAATACCGCTACCGTGACTCGGTGCCCAACCCGCGCACGCTGGTGGTCACCATCACGCAAAGCGGCGAAACCGCCGACACGCTGGCAGCACTGCGCCACGCGCAGGGCCTGGGCATGACACACACGCTGACGATTTGCAACGTGGCCACCAGCGCCATGGTGCGCGAATGCGCGCTGGCCTACATCACGCGCGCCGGCGTCGAGATCGGCGTGGCCTCCACCAAAGCTTTTACTGCGCAACTGGCTGGGCTGTTTTTGCTGACGCTGGCGCTGGCGCAGTCGCGCGGGCTGCTCAGTGACGCCGATGAGGCGCGCCACATCAAGGCACTGCGCCACCTGCCCGCTGCCTTGCAAGCGGTGCTGGCGCTGGAGCCGCAGGTGATCGCCTGGGCGCAGGACTTTGCCGCCAAGGAAAACGCGTTGTTTCTGGGCCGTGGCCTGCATTACCCGATCGCCCTGGAAGGGGCCTTGAAACTCAAGGAAATCAGCTACATCCACGCCGAAGCCTACCCGGCGGGTGAACTCAAGCACGGCCCGCTGGCGCTGGTAACCAGTGCCATGCCGGTGGTCACCGTGGCCCCCAACGATGCCTTGCTGGAAAAGCTAAAAAGCAATATGCACGAAGTGCGCGCCCGGGGTGGCGTGCTGTATGTGCTGGCCGATGCCGACACACGCATTGAAAGCGGCGACGGCCTGCATGTGATCCGCATGCCCGAGAACTATGGCGAGTTGTCACCCATGTTGCATGTGGTGCCGCTACAACTGTTGGCCTACCACACGGCGTGCGCGCGGGGTACCGATGTGGACAAACCACGTAACCTGGCGAAGTCGGTGACGGTGGAGTAGCCGGGTGCCGGCCAAAAAAAATAGAACTTTTTTAAAAATAGGCCTAAATTACCCTGCATTTCTGCCGTTAATGACTTTACGAACGGAGGAAAGACCCAGACCCATTCTGACGCCTGAAGCACCATGCAACTGCCATCCATTGATCGAATCCCCAGCTTGCGGCCGGTAGCCGCAGAATCGGCTTCGCTTGCAACGGGTCGCGTTATGCCTGTTGCACCGGTCAATCTGCCGACCCAGGCAGTGGCTGCCGAGGAACCCATACCCAGCGTCATCAACATGATTGGGCAGGCCGACAAATCTAGCGCCGGCGAAGGGGTTTACAGTAGCGTGGCTGATCCGGTGCGCAAAGATGCGGCAGCGCAGGCCTCTGCTGACTGGACCATCAAGCGTCCGGTGGCTGAAAAAGTTGAAGATCCGCCGCCCGAGCCGATTTACAAGATGCTGATCGACCAGGTCAAGTCGCTGTGGGCAGCTAGCGCCAGCGCCGTGCAGGTGCAGCAGCAGGTGCGCGACGAGCTTGATCCGACCAAGTCCGGCATCAACGCGCCACAAGGCATGGTGGCCACCGAGGTGTTCACCTACTCGCCGACCAAGATACCAAAAACCGAAAAGACGCAGACCTGAGGCCTGCTACCGGTGCGCGCACGCGATGCTTGGAGCCCGGCACGCGCTGGTTTCAGCGCCTGGTGTCTGATTGGGCTGGCTTGGCGCAAATCAGAAATTGCCCCGAAAAGGGTGTCAGCTTGCGCGTTATAGGGCTGTCGCCGCGATTAAACTGCCGGCGGCTGCGCACGTTTCCTGTGCAAGACGCCCGCCTTTAATCGAATCGAGAGTCCATGAAGAACACTTTTCGCAATATCCTTGCGTGGCTGGTACTGGCTTTTGTGGCCGGGTGTGGCGGCGGTGGTGACAGCACGACCACGACGACAACCACTACGCCAACGACACCAACGCTGCTGTCGCTGGCGGTTACGCCGGTTGCGACGACGATTGCCTATGGTTCCACCCAGCAGTTTGCCGTGTCGGGCACCTATTCGGACGGCACCGTCACTGACCTGACCAAGACCGCCAAGTGGACATCCAGTGGCACAGCCATCACGGTGGTCGCTACTACCGGCCTGGCCACTGCTGCTGCCGTTGGTACCGAAACCATCACGGCCACGCTGGACGGTGTTACCGGCATTGCCACATTGACCAGCAAGGCCTCGTTCAATGCTGTGGCAGCGGGCGGGTTTCACACGGTGGCCCTGAAAACGGATGGCAGCCTGTTTGCCTGGGGCAAGAATCTGGCTGGCCAATTGGGGGACGGTACCAACATCGACAAGTCGGCGCCAACTCAGGCCGGTACCGTCAAGACATGGACAAAAATTGCCGCAGGCGAGCTCCACACGGTGGCCATCAGGGCCGACGGCACCTTGTGGGCCTGGGGCTCCAACGTGTTTGGGCAACTGGGCGATGGCACTTTCGTCAACAAATCAGCACCCACCAAAGTAGGCACGGCCACCACCTGGGTGGCAGTGTCAGCGGGAAAGTCGCATACGGTGGCCCTGAAGAAAGACGGCACCTTGTGGGCCTGGGGCAGCAATGCCAATGGTGAACTGGGTATTGGCACACTTGACCCGAGCAATGTGCCGGTGCAGACCGGTGTGGCAAAAAATTACTTCACCAACTGGACAGCGGTATCGGCGGGTGCCCGGCACACGCTGGGTCGGCGTGCCGATGGCACCCTCTGGAGTTGGGGCGACAACAGCAAGGGGCAACTTGGCCTGCTGGCGCTGGACGATCCGACAGTGCCTACGCAAGCGCTGCTGCCGACGCAAGTTGGCCCTGACACGTCCAATCGCTGGGTCTCGGTTACGGCGGGCAGCGAACACTCGCTGGCCGTGCGCTCAGACGGTGCCCTGTTTGCCTGGGGTGGCAACGGCTTCGGTCAATTGGGCATTGATTTGCAGACGGCGGATGTGGGGATTCCAACACAGGTCGGCGTGGATACGCATTGGACCATCGTGGCGGCCGGTGGCTACCACAATCTGGCTATCAAAACCGATGGCACGCTGTGGGCCTGGGGTTCCAATAATCAGGGCCAACTCGGTGACGGCAGCACCCTTGATGTGGCGTTGCCGCTGCGCATCGGCACAGAAAGCGGCTGGCTGGTGATTGCGCCTGGCCTGGGGCATTCGTTTGCCTTCAAGGCCGACAACACGTTGTGGGGCTGGGGCAGCAATCAAGAGGGGCAGCAGGGTAACGGTGGCGTTACCACCACGCCTGTGGTGTTGCCTGCCAACTTGCCCTGACACGACTCAGTTGCGCACGCCGCTGGCCACATGGCCAGAGGGCACGTGCTGCGCGGCAGATTCGATGTGACCGGTCTGGTCGTCAAAGAAAAAGTCGGGCTCAAACTCGCGCAGAAACTCACCCTTGGCCAGGCCGCCTAAAAACATGGCCTCATCGACCTCAATGTTCCAGTTCATCAGCGTGCGGATGGCGCGCTCGTGCGCCGGTGCGCTGCGGGCAGTCACCAGTGCGGTGCGAATGCGCATGGCCGGGGTGCCGGCGTTTTGCAGCCGCTGCAGCGCGGCCAGCAGTGGTTTGAACGGGCCGTCGGGCAGCGGCAGCGCGGCGTTGTCGATCTCGTGCTGGTGAAACGCCTGCAGCCCCTGCGCCTGATAGACCCGCTCGGCCTCGTCGCTAAACAGTACCGCATCGCCGTCAAAGGCAATGCGCACCTCGCTCGGGTGCGCATCGCTGGCGTGCACCGAGTGCGGATACACCTGCGCAGCTGGCACGCCCGCGGCCAGTGCGGCGCGCACGTCGCTCAGGTGCGCACTCAAAAACAGATTGGCGTGCAAGGGTTTCAGGTAACGCCACGGGGCCTGCCCGCGCGTGAAGCTGCCACGCTCGATCGGCAGACCGTAATGCTGGGCCGAGCGAAACACCCGCATGCCCGACACCGGGTCGTTGCGCGACAGAATGACCACCTCCACCGGGTGATTGGGGGCGGGCAGGGCGGTTGGCGGTGCGTCGGGGTTGGTTGCATCTGGCGTGGCCACGTGGCTTGTCGTGTGCGCAACTGCTGGCGGCTGGTTGAACGCCAGCAGCTTCTTGATCAGCGAGAACGCCACGCCGGGCTTGGCTGGCGTGTCGAGCCGCTGTAGCTGCAAGGCCATATAGGCGCGGTCATCAGCGTGCTCGAACACCTGGTTTTCTTCTTCAAAATCAAACAGGGCACGGCTGCTGATGGCCACCACCAGTTTGCCGTCCAGCGTGGCGCTCATGACTGCAAGAACATCTGGTACGCCGGATTCGCGGTTTCTTCCACCCACGGATAGCCCAGCGTGGCCAAAAACTCGGCAAAGGCGGTGTTGTCGGCCACGGGCACCTGTAGCCCGACCAGAATGCGGCCGTAATCAGCCCCCTGGTTGCGGTAGTGGAACAGGCTGATGTTCCAGCCCGGGCGCATGGCGCTCAAGAACTTGAGCAGCGCGCCAGGCCGCTCAGGGAACACAATGCGCAGCAATCGCTCATCTTTAGCGAGCATCGAATGACCACCCACCATGTGCCGAAGGTGTTCTTTAGCCAAATCGTCGTGGGTGAGGTCAAGCGCCTCAAAGCGGTGCTTGCACAGATGTGCGGCAATTTTGGCCGACTCGCCTCTGGCGGCGGTGGTCAGGCCGACAAACACATGCGCTTTGCGGGTGTCGCTGATGCGGTAGTTGAATTCGGTGACATTGCGTGCGGTTTTGGCCCCGCCAAAGGCCGGCAGGTCGCTGATGAGTTCGCAAAAGCGCCGGAAGCTGCCGCGCTCTTCAGGAATGGTCACGGCAAACAGGGCTTCGCGCTCTTCGCCCACTTCGGCGCGCTCGGCAACAAAGCGCAGGCGGTCAAAGTTCATGTTGGCACCGCACAAAATGGCGGCGTAAGTTTCGCCCTTTAACTTGTGTTTGGCCACATATTGTTTGATGGCCGCCACCGCCAGTGCACCCGCGGGCTCGACGATGCTGCGGGTATCGACAAAAATGTCCTTGATCGCGGCGCACACGGCATCGGTATCAACCAGCAGGTATTCATCGACCAGCGCACTGGCCACGCGGAAGGTTTCGGCCCCCACCAGCTTGACGGCCGTGCCGTCCGAGAACAGCCCGACATCGGTCAAAGTGACGCGGTGCTGCGCTGCCACCGACTGCGTCATGGCATCGGAGTCGTTCATCTGCACGCCAATCACCTTGATCTCGGGGCGCACCGCCTTGATGTAGTTGGCCACCCCCGAGATCAGGCCGCCGCCGCCAATCGCCACAAACACCGCATCAAGCCGGCCCTGGTGCTGGCGCAGCATCTCCATGGCAATCGTGCCTTGCCCGGCAATCACGTCGGGGTCGTCAAACGGGTGGACAAAGGTCAGGCCTTCGGCTTTCTCCAGCGCCACGGCGTGGCCGTAGGCATCGGAATAGCTGTCGCCCGACAGCACCACCTCGCCGCCAAAGCTGCGTACCGCATCGACCTTGACCTGTGGTGTGGTGGTGGGCATGACGATCACCGCGCGCGTACCCAGCTTTTGCGCGCTCAAGGCCACGCCCTGCGCGTGGTTGCCTGCCGAGGCGCAAATCACCCCTTTTTTGAGGTGCGCCGGGCTCAGGTGCGCCATCTTGTTGTAGGCACCGCGCAGCTTGAAGCTGTGCACCGGCTGCTGGTCCTCGCGCTTGAGCAGCACGGTGTTGCCCAGCCGCTGGCTCAAGGTGTGCGCCTTTTCCAGCGCCGACTCGACGGCCACGTCGTACACGCGTGCGTTAAGGATTTTTTTCAGGTAGTCAAACGGGGTCAGTTCAGAGGTTTTCATAGGGGGCTGATGATATGCGGGCGACAATCGCGCTTTTTCAAATTTTGAGGAGTTATCTGCATGGAATGCACAGTCACCTGGACCGGCAAGCTCGCCACCCGCTCCAACATGGGTTTTGTCGCCGAAACCGGCAGCGGCCACATGCTGGTGATGGACGGTGCCATCAACCCCGATGAGCCGGAATTCAGCGGCCAGGACCTGGCCCCGCGCCCGATGGAAATGCTGCTGGCCGGCACCGGTGGCTGCACCGCCTATGACGTGGTGTATATCCTGCGCAAGGGCCGCCACGACGTGCGCGGCTGCACCGTCAAGCTCAACGCCGAGCGTGCCGACACCGAACCCAAGGTATTTACCCGCATCAACATGCATTTCACTGTGACCGCCAAGGGCGTGCCCGAGGCAGCGGTAAAACGCGCCATTGCCATGAGTCACGACAAATACTGCTCAGCCAGCGTGATGCTGGGCAAGACTGCCGAAATCACCACCAGCTTTGAGGTGCTGGAGGCGTAATGGCTGGTTAAACCCGGTGCGCCACCGTGGTCATGACCTTTCCGGCCAGCATCATCAAGCCCCTGACTGGCAGTGGCAGGTCAATTGCACCAAGCTTGTGCGCGTCAAGCGCGTGGCGGGCTTCGTCTTCCTTCATTTGTGACACGATGGCGCGCGACGCATGGTCTCCCGCCGGCAGGCGGTCAAGGTGGCTGTCAAGGTGTGCTTCCACCTGATTTTCGGTTTCTACGACAAAGCCCAGGCTGACGCGGTCACCCAGCCGCCCGGCAATCAACCCAATGCCAAAAGCCCCGGCATACCACAGCGGGTTCAGCAGCGAGGTGCGGTCGTCCAGCTCTTTCAGGCGTTGCTCGGTCCACGCCAGGTGATTGGTTTCCTCGTTGCTGGCTTTGATGAAGTGCGCGCGCAGGGCCTCGTTTTTGGTGGCGAAGGCTTGCGCGGTGTAGAGTGCCTGGGCGCACACCTCGCCCACATGGTTGACGCGCATCAGCGCCGCCGATTCCTTTTTTTCAGCCTCAGACAAATGGGTGACATCGCCTGGCACGGTCGGGCAAGGTTGCACGCCCGGGTGCGAGGCAAACACGGTGCGCAGCGCGGCATCGGCAGTGGTCAAAAAACGGTCCAGCATGGTGCGTTCTCCTGAGGGCGTTGGGTTGAATCGGGCAGTGGGGCAAATTGTAGAGAAGCCCGCCAGACGCAGCCTGACGTGTTTCAGGCATTCTTTTTGCTTGGGTGTAGTGGTCAGCATTTACCCTCTTCTCTCATAAAGAATCATCATGAAAAAACGTCACTTGCTCCAAACCGGTGTGGCTGCATTGGCCCTCGCGCTTTCGGGTGCGGCACTCGCGCAAACCACGCCGATCAAATTCCAGCTCGATTGGCGCTTTGAAGGCCCCAGCGCGCTGTTTCTGACACCCGCCGCCAAGGGCTTTTTCAAGGATGCCAAGCTTGATGTCACGGTAGATGCGGGCAACGGCTCGGGCGGCACCGTGACCCGGGTGGCCTCGGGCGCTTATGACATGGGCTTTGCCGATCTGGCGGCGCTGATGGAATTTCACGCCAACAATCCCGATGCACCCAACAAGCCGGTGGCGGTGATGATGGTCTATAACGACACGCCAGCCTCGGTGATGGCGCTGAAGAAGTCCGGCATCAAATCCCCGGCCGACCTCAGCGGCAAGAAGCTCGGCGCGCCGGTGTTTGATGCGGGTCGGCGGGCTTTCCCGATCTTTTCCAAGGCCAACAATGTGACAGGCGTGACCTGGACCGCCATGGACCCACCGTTGCGCGAAACCATGCTGGTGCGCGGCGACGTGGATGCCATCACCGGCTTTACCTTTACCTCGCTGCTGAACCTGGAGGCGCGCGGTGTCAAGGCGGCGGATGTGGTGGTGCTGCCGTATCCCAGCTATGGCGTCAAGCTGTACGGCA
>JAIFMT010000028.1 GCA_020048295.1 Rhodoferax sp. | reverse complement strand
TGGCCGAAGGCGCCACCGAGCGCCTGGCCTTCTCGGTGCGCCAGAGCGAGATCGATGCCACCCCGGGCGGCGCCGTGCTGCTGGGCGTGGTGATCGGGGCCAGCGCGGGCACCCTGGCGCCGGCGCTGCCGCAGATCGCCGGCTTGACGCCGGTGCTCACGCGGGTGCAGGGCAACCAGGCCTTCGCACTGTTCCGCATCGACCGGGCGGGCCTGCAACTGCTGCAACTGGCCGGGGCCGGTGCTGGCGGCTACGCGCTGCGCTTGTTCGTCGCGGGCGACGCCAATGGCGACCAACGTGTCGACGGCCGTGACGCCGACCTGATGGCCGCGGCGCGGGCAGGGGCGTACGACGCCGCTGCCGACTTCACCCTCGACGGCGTGGTCGATGCCAGCGACTCGCAGCTGCTGTATGCCAACCTGGGCTATGTGCCCAACCAGGCGCCCACCGCGGGCACCACCACGTTCAAGACCCACGTCGACCTGACGGTGGAAAAGCCGGTGGGCAGCCTGCTGGCCGACCCCGAAGGCGATCGCCTGAGCCTGCGCGTGACCGGTAGCACCCACGGCGTGGCACGCATCACCGGCGACGGCCGCACGCTGTCGTTCAGCCCCACCGCGGGCTACACCGGTGCGGCCACCGTCACCCTGGTGGCCGACGATGGTTACGCCGCCTCGGCGCCGACCACGCTGACCATCAACGTCAGCGACGCCCAGCTGGTGCGGGTTGACTTTACCCTGCGGGAGTGGAAGCTGCGCGCCGGTGACCTGGCCACGGTGCAGTTGGTCGGTGATTTCAGCGACGAGCTGAATGTCACCCTGACGCCCGACTACGTCACGCTGGCTACCCTTGACCCCGGCATCGCCAAGCTGAGCGGTGGCGGTGTGCTTACCGGCGTTGCCGGCGGCGCCACGGTGCTGACTGCCACCCGGGGCAACATCCAGGCCGCCACCGCTGTAGCGGTGGGCGTGCCGCAATCGCCCGGCGATCTGCGTGCCTACTACTTCGGCATTGATGCCTACCCCGACGCGATCTCGCTGACACCGGGCACCGCGCGGCAGATGGTGATCCAGTCCGGCGAGGGCACCTTCGTCTCCGGTGCGGACAGCGGCACGCGCTACTACGTGGGCGACACGCGCCTGCTCAGTGTCGACGCCGACGGCAAGCTGTTGGCGCTGGCCGACGGCAACACCACGGTCACAGTGATCCACCGCGGCGCCGAACAGGTGGTGCCGGTGCGTGTGGTTCAGGCGGTGCGGGGTGATGCCACCCAGCCGGCCACCATCGGCACCGACGGCGGCGTAGTGCTGGGCGACGGTGGTCAGTTGGTCGCATTCGGCCAGGGCCAGCTGGCGGGCGATGCGCAGGTCAGCATCAGCACGCTGGCGGCCACCGACCTGTCGGCACCGCTGCCCGAGGCCATGGACTTTGCGGCGGCGTTCAAGCTGGAGGTGAGCGGATCGACCGTCAGCGGGCCAATGCAACTGGCGGTTCAGGCCGGCAACCTACAGGCTGGCGACAAGGTGTATTTCTTCGTCGAGGTGCAGTCCGACGTGCCCGACGGCGTGTTGCGCAGCTACTGGATGCCGGTCGACGACGGCGTGGTCGGTACCGATGGCTACGCTCGCAGCGCCTCGCCGCCGTGGCCGGGCTTGAGCCAGAACGGCAACATCCTGATGGCACGCGCCAACAAGCCGGTGCGCGGGCTGACGATCGACCTGCAGCAGATGTTCAATCCGGCGCTGTTGTTCGTCGGCGGCACCAGCCTGATCGGCTTGATGTACTACCTCAAGACGATCACCTTCCCGCTGGTCGAGCAGGCCAAGGTCATCAACGCCTACTCCGAGTACGCCGACCAGACGCTCAACTTCCAGATCTCGGTGGACGCGGGCAACACCGATGCGCGCATCCGCGCCACGGTGCCGCAGCCGCTGCCGACCGTCACCGAGGCGCCGGTCATCGCTGGTGACGCCAATGCGCCTCACTACGACCCCGACACCCAGTTGCTGACCATCCAGGGAACGCACTTCAAGTCGGGCACGGCCGAGATCACCGCCACCAAGGTGGTGTTTACCCAGGGTGGGCTGGCGATTGAGGCTGCGGTGGATGCTTCGTCCACCGACACGCAGGTCTTTGTGACTGTGCCCAAAACGGTGGTGCTGGGACTGGCCGACATCGTCGTGCGGCGCCCCGACGTGCTGCCTGTGGTCGGCCCCGACGGCCTGCCCAGCACCTCGACCAACAACGCCGACAGCGCGGTCTTCCACATCCGCAACCAGGGCGGTTATGCCTTTTCGGCGGGTCTTGGTCAGGTCTCGCCCGGCCACTGGGCCGATGGCGTGTTGGTCATCGATACCCAGCGCAAAGGCGATCCAGTCGGTGGCCCTGAGCAGGTCATCAAGGTCATCGACCTGGGACGCACCGCAGTGGCCACGGCGGCCACGCCCGACTTGGCGCGCATCTTTGCGGCGGTGATCCCCAGTGGCGACAAGAAGGGTGCCATTGTGGTCATCGACGGCATCACGCTCGACCCCATGGACGCCAAGCCCAGCACGCCAGAGCTGGATTATATCGAGTTGCCCTATGGCCAGACGCCCACCGCGATGGTGCTCGACCCCAACGGCCACTACCTCTACGTGGCTTGCCAGGGGTCGGTGTTCGTCATCAACATCAACCCGGGTTCGACCTCGCTGAACAAGTTGGTAGATGTCATCACCATCGATTCGACGTATTCGACCACCGGCAAGATCAACGACATGGCCGTCAACGCTAATGGCACACGGCTGTACATCACGGCGCCAGCCACCGAGCTGTTCGGCGGTACCAAGGCCTGGGTACAAGGCGGCCGTGACGCCGGCAAGGTGCTGGTGATCAACGTCGACGAGGCCGACAAGCCGCAGCCCACCGTCGAAGTGCCGCATCCGGCCAACCTGCGCAAGTACCACGAGGTTATCGCCGACCTCGATGGCGGGCTGGAGCCCTACGGCATCTCGGCCACGTCCAAGGCCGACAAGATGGTGTTCACCTCGCGGCTCAAGGGCCAGGGGCTGGGTGGCCTGCAGACCATCACCGTCACCAACGACGACCCGTTGGGCTTCACCGCCAAGGTCGGCACCGTGAACCTGCAGTTGTCGAACAACACCCAGCAGAAGTACCAGCTCTACATCCGCAACCCGGTGGACGTGGTGGTCACGGCCGACCTGAACTGGGCCTTCGTTGTCGACTGGAATGTGCCGATGTCGGTGGGCTCGAACGCGCCTGGCACGATGATCGAGTACATGGACACGCACGAGACCGGGTCCAAGATCGGCATCATCAAGGATCCGTTCGGTCTCAGGAGTGCGCCGCAGATCCTTGCCGCGACCACGCCGATCCCGCTGGCCTTCGCTACCGAGCTGAAGCTGTCGTCCGACGGCCAGAAGCTGTACGCCAATTACCGCGGGCCGGGCGACGTGCTGGTGTTCGACGTCAATGCGCTGCTGGACAAGGCCACCAATCCGGGCACCGCGGTTGACTACACCAAGCAGCCGATCGACCGGGAATATCCGGTGGTCAACCTGCCGGGCATTTCGGTGGCGCGCTACATGCGCGGGTTTGCCATTCAGCCCTACGACCCGCTCACCCTGCTGGCGCCCACTGGCGCGCTGAAGGTCGGCGAGAGCGCCGAGGCCATCACTTTCGAGTGGGACGTCGACACCGACGCGCTGGGCACCACCGAGTACGTCACACGCGTCTATCTCAGCGCGTTGCAGCCCGGCCAGGGCCTGTGGCCCGACGACGCGCCGCGTGAGCGCACCTCGCTGTTCGAGTCTGATCCCAGTTGGACCGGCGCCGACAACAACCCTAACCGGCTCTGGACCTCGGACATCTTGACGTCCGAAATCCACCAGATCACGTTGCCGCCCGAGATTGCCAAGCTGATGACGGCGGGCCAGACCTACTTCTGGGGTGTGCGCTTGCTGGCCAACGGCGAGACCTTCAAGGAATCCAGCAGCTTCAACGCCAAGCCGGTGCAGACCGGCGCCGCCTACAACGTCGTCACCGTGCTGACGCACGGCTTCCAGCTCAACCCGCTGCCCGAGCTGAGCGACCCGCCGTATCAGCAGCCCGCAGCCTTCTTGGAACTGGCGCGCATCATCGTCGAAGCCGCCGGCGGCGGCGCGGTGCTGGTCTACAACAAGAACACCGGTGAGTGGGTCGACCCGGTCACCCACACGGTGGGCGTGGCTGCGCTGCAGCCCGGCAAGGCGGTGGTTCTGGTGTCGGACTGGGTCAAGGAGTCCGACATCAGCGATGCCGGTTTCTCCGAGGCCGCGGCCGACGCGCTGTATGCCTCGCTGGCCGACCTGAACGCCAAGTCCAGCGGCAACTTGTTCGCGTCGCCGCTGCAGTTCATCGGCCACAGCCGTGGCACCGTGGTTAACAGTGAAATCGTGCAGCGCATGGGCGTGTTCAATCCCACGGTGCAGAACATCCAGATGACGACGCTGGACCCGCACGACCAGAAGCAGGATTCGCTGAACGTGCCGGTCGCCACGGTGCTGGGCGCCATCAGCAAGACCATCCTGCTGGCCGAGGCGGCGTCGCTGATCCTGCCGGGCGCGCAGGTGTCGTTCGTCACGCTCAACCGCATCAAGTCGGGCATCGATTCATTCCTGACCTGGGCCGAGCGCTTCGGTGTCGCGCTGGACATCCCTTACGGTGATTTCAGCGACCCCAACGTGGCCTTGTGGAGCAACGTCGGCTTCCTCGACAACTACTACCAGACCAAGGCCACCGGCAGCGTGGGCCTCACGGCAACCGGCACCACCTACGGCGTCAGCGGCACCGCAGTCACAGCCACGCCCAATGGCGTGGCTGTGCCAGGCGCCACGATGAGCCTGCTGCTCGACGGTCGCGCCGGCTTCACGCAGGATGATTTCGAGGGCGGGGCGCCGTTCTCCAGCTACCCGTTCATCAGCTTCAGCTTCAGCTTCGGCTTCGGTGGACCGCACAGCCGCGTCTGGCAGTGGTATGCCGGCACGGCCGACACGCAGATCCTGTCGTTTGCCGAGTCGCCGATCTACCGCCGCGTGGTCGACCAGGGCGTGATCGCGCGCACGGTGGGCAACCTGCCGAGCTTCCAGTTCAACACCACACCCTGGTACACCACACCCAGTGGCCTGTGGGAGGGCGTGTCCAACGGCTGGTACTACAGCCCAGCGGGCGGCGGTGCGTCGTTTCGGCCGGCGTCGTCGGCCACACCGCAGAACCCGGCGGAATTCGACAACACCGAGGTCACCACCGGCTCCGAGGTGGTGCCGACAGTGTTCAACGGTAACTTCGAGAACGGCCTGCGCCAATCGCTGTATAGGCGCTTGGGCGGCACCGGCGACAAGTACCGCTTCCCATTCTCGCACGAGTTGCCGGGCTGGTCGTTCCATGGCGGCGAGGGATTCAACCTCAACCTCGGCCCCCTGGGCTCGCTCGACCTGACCGGCCTGTTCGTCTTCGAGACCAACCCGCTCGAACTCGTCAAGACCGTCATCGACAAGGTCTTCGACAAGGTCTGGGACGCCACCATCGGCGTGCTGATCAACAAGGCCAAGGCCGACACCTTCGGCGTGCCACAGGCGCCCGGCGCTGGCAGCAGCGCGGGCTACAAGACCTGGTACGAGGACACCTGGTCCAAGGACCCGAACAACAAGGCCAAGGTGACCTTGTCGGACCAGCTGTTCGACACCTTCGACAAGTCGATCACCAGCATCGTCAACGACCTGCTGACGCTGGGTAATACGGTCGACCCGAACCTGCCCAAGCCGGCCGATGCCTTCAAGATTGACGGCAGCACCGAATCGGTGAACTGGGTCGGTATCGACGCGCTGAAGACCTTCCTGAAGAAGAACGTCGAGGTGCTGCTCAAGCGGGAGCTGGGCGACAAGAGCAACTACGGCCTGCTGATGGGCGGTGGCCAGCTGATCCGCACGCTGGTCGACGAGATGTTCGGCGGCGCTACGCCGCAGGTGGTCAAGGACGCGATCAATTCGATCGTCAACCTCGACACCATCACCCACAACCGCCTGCTGGTGCCCGCCGACCAGCCGGTGTTGAGCTTCAACATCTTCGCGCCGCTGATGTCGTCGCCCAATGCTCAGGTGCAGGTGACCTTCCGCCACACCTCGCTCGACCCCAGCCTGGCCGACGTGCCCTTGCCCCCGGTGACGCTGCAGGCCAGCTTCATGCAGCGCATCAACTACAGCTTCGTGGTGCCCGAGAGCTTCAAGGGCAAGGTGGCCGAGATCGAGATCAAGGTCACCGGCACCGACGTGATCGACAACAACCTGCCGCTGTACGACCTGGCCAAGGACGCGATCGCGGTGGTCAATGGCGTGGCGACGCTCAACCAGCTGATCAGCCAGGTCTTCTTCCTCGACGACGTGCGCTTCTCCAAGGGCCTGCAGGCCCAGGTGGACGGTCCGATCGTCGAAGGCCAGCAGTCGCACTTGGTGGTGAGCTTCGCGCCCGCCGATCCGACCAAGCCGGTCGACATCACCGTGGTCTGGAACGACGGTTCGGCCCAGGTCGACCATGTGCAGGCGCCGGCGGGCACCACCTCGTTTGCGCTGTGGCACCTGATCGCCGACGACAAGCCCACCGGCACGGCACAAGACAGCGTGAGCATCGGCATCACCGCCACCAACGTGATCGGCGCGGACACGGCCTTTGCCCGACAGGTGGTCAACAACGCGGCCCCCAGCGTGATCACCCTGACGGCGCAAGAGCCCAGCGGTGGCCTGTACGAAGCCGGCGAGGTCACGGTCAGCGGCACCTTCACCGACGTAGGCATGGGTAACGATAGCTACAAGGTCGAAATCTACTGGGGTGATGGCGAGTCGACCATCGTCGATGCCACGCTCAGCCCTGCCGACATCAGCGCGCCCACGGCCGGCGCGCCGGGCACCTTTACCGCCAAGCATGTCTACCAGGACGACAACCCCACGGGTACGCCGGTGGACTATCCGGTGATTGCCGTGCGCGTGATCGACGACGACGGCGGTGAAGGCACTCGCACCCGCACCGTGGTGCTGGGCAACAAGCCGCCCGGGCATCTTCATCGACAAGGGAAAGCAGGACACGCACGAGGTCCAGGTGAGCTGGGATGGTGGCAGCGCTGTGGGCACGGTCATGTTCTCCGATGGCGTCGGCAGCTTCGAGATCCCGATTACGGTGGCCGACGACAGCCCCGAGGGCACCAACGGCGACGACCTGGTGTTCACGGTCGAGCTGAAGGACGACGACAGCGACATCGCCACCGGCACGACCACGGTCAATCTGCATGTCAACAACACCGATCCGGTTCTGAGCCTGAGCCTGGCGCCTACGGCTATCACCGAGGGCGACACCGCCAGCTATGTGCTGGCCGTCAACGACGCGGGCAGCCAGGACAGCTTCGACATCACCATCGATTGGGGCGACGGCGTGACGCAGACCGACACGCTGCCGGCCGGTGCCGGTCTCTACAACTTCTCGCGCACCTTCATCGGCGATCCGACCAACCCGCAGCCGGCCAAGACACTGGGCATCAGCGTCACCGTCAAGGACGATGACCTGGGCACTGGCACCGCGACGGCATCGCTGCTGGTGAACCCGCTGCAGGTAGGCCCGTTGCGCGCGGGTGGCGGCAGTAGCGCCAACAGCGCTGCGACCCACCTGAACCCGGCCCATGGCAGCACCACGGTCACTATGCTCGACGCGGCCGATTCGACGAGTGCTTTGTCCATCGTTTCGGCACTGGACGGGCTGTCGGCGCAGGCGCGTGCGTCCTGGGCGGCCGTGGGTGCGGACGTGCACTTGCTGGGCGACGTGCAACTGGTGGTCACCGACCTCGAGCGCGACGTGCTCGGGCTGAGCGTGGGCATCCTGGGGCAGGGCGGCACGGTCTACATTGACGACAATGCCGCCGGTCGTGGCTGGTACATCGACGCGACACCGGCATCGAACGATGAGTACCTGTTCAACGACGGTCAGGCAAGCTACTGGGGCGTTGCTGGGGCAGCCGCCGACCGGATGGACTTGCTGACGCTGCTGGTGCACGAATACGGCCACATGCTTGGGCTGGCGCATGCCGAGGCCGAGCTGGCCGACGCGATGAACGCGCAGCTCAATGTCGGCGAGCGCCGCTTGCCAGCGGCCACCGACCTACTGATCCAGGTGGAGGTCGGCACCACGCTGATCGATTCCGGCCTGCTGGCCAGCGGCGTGACCGATGGCGTGTTCAACAACCCGACCGCCTGGACCACCCGCGGCGCGGTCAACATCGCCAGCGGACAGGCCACGCTGGCCGAGGACGCCACCTTCAACTCCAGCCTGTCGCAGCAGATGCTGGTGCCGCTGGGTGCGCGCTTCCTCACCTTCGACCTGAGTGACGTACAGTTCGGCGCTGCGGGCTCCGGCATCGGCGATGCCTTTGAGATGGCGCTGCTTGATCTGAATACCGGTCGGTCGCTGCTCGGCGGCATCGGCCTGTCGAGCACCGATGCGGCGATCAATGTGCAGAGCGACGGGCAGGTCTTCGCCGCCAGTGGCATCACCTTCAACGGACTGACGACCACGGTGCTGCCCAGTGCCGCGGATGGCACGATCCAGGTTCGCATTGATGTCTCCGGCATCGCCGCGGCACAGCCGGTGCTGCTGAGCTTCGACCTGCTGGGCTTCGGCGCGCTGGGCAGCCAGGTCAGCGTCGACAACGTGGCCTTCGTCACAGCGGGCAACGTTGCGCCAGTGGCGGGCGCCGACACGGCCAGCTTACCGCGCGACACCACGCAGCTGCTGGACGTGTTGGCCAACGACGGCGATGCCAATGGCGATCCCATTCAAGTGGCCTCGGTGACGGCGCCATTGCATGGCACGCTCAACATCAATGGTGACGGAACGCTGACCTACAAGCCTGATGCAGGTTATGCCGGTAGCGATCGTTTCTTTTATACGATTAGCGACGGCGAGTTGGTCAGTGCCCTGGCGCGAGTGGATATTACTGTGCTGGCGACCAACGCAGCCCCTGTGGCGCAGCCTGACACGGCGGTTGCGGCCTTTAACCAGGATGTGACGATTGACGTGTTGGCCAACGATACCGATGTGGATTCCTCTGTGCTGATACCAGTGATCGTCTTCAACCCAGCACATGGTAGTGTTAGCGTCAGCGGCGATGGAAAGGTGGTCTATACACCGACCACGGGGTATGTGGGTGCCGATCAGTTTAGTTATCGCGCGAGTGATGGGGCACTCAGCAGTGCGATCGCAAACGTGTCTATCACGATAAATCCAAGCAACAGCGCTCCGGTTGCGGGTGACGATGGCTTTGACACGGACGAAGATACTGCGTTGGTATTGGACGTTCGCTTGAATGATACCGATGCAGAAAGTAGTGCATTGACGCCAGTAGTGGTGCAGTCGCCAACGCACGGTAACGGCAACGACAGCTTTACCTATACAGTTAGCGACGGGGTGTTGACCAGTGGCTTGGCAACTGTGAGCTTGACAGTGCGACCCGTCAATGATGTACCCGCTGCATTCAACGATGCCTATGCCACCGATGAGGATGTTGCGCTAGTCGTTGATGTACGCGGCAACGACTATGACGCCGAAGGCGATGTATTGACGCCAACGGTGGTTACCGCGCCGATTCAACGGCAACGACAGCTTTACCTATACAGTTAGCGACGGGGTGTTGACCAGTGGCTTGGCAACTGTGAGCTTGACAGTGCGACCCGTCAATGACGCGCCGGTTATGGCGGCATTGAATGATCTCGTGCTCAATGAATCAGAGCAACTTTTTGTGACTGTTCAGGCGAGCGATGCGGACGTTGGCGATCAGTTGGCTTACTCGTTGGACGCCGCACCGGCCGGAGCCAGCATGAACTCTGGAGGTCGTATTGAATGGACCGCGCTTGACGGTCCAAAAGATGCAAGCTTTAGTGTGCGTGTCACTGATGCAACTGGGGTCAGCAGCATTCGTAGTTTCAATGTCTATGTTGCTAATTTGCCGCCTCAGATCACTGCGACGGGTCCGGAGGTCGCTCATGTGGGACAGATTTATACGCTGGCACTGGGGTATGCCGATTTGGGGACCGATGCAGTGAGTCGTTGGTTTGTTGATTGGGGTGACGGAACTAGCGTCATCGTGGATGGCGCACAGGTGAATACAACGCATGTGTTCACTCGTGCGATCGAGGCGATTGCTGTGAATGTGCGAGGTCAGGACGAGGATGGAATGTGGTCGGCCAATTCGCTGCGGGTGCGTGTGCTGAGTGATAGCACGAACTCTGAATTTAAAACAGTGCAAGAGACCACCGGGCCGGTAGCGGTCTGGAAAGATGACGCTGATCTGCGCGAACAGCCATATGGGCGGCATCTCTATAGTTTTGACGCACCCGATGGCTTCAATGTTGATTATTTGTCGCACTTTAACGCCATCAGTTCGCACCCGTATTCACAAGCATTAGGGTTCGCAACAATCGAGAGCGGAGTTAGCGGCACCCGGTATGACGGTGATCAATTGGCGGCCATATGGGACGAGGAAAGTTCTCCATCGACAACCGCGGCCGGGTCGACTCTGCAGGTGCGTGGTGTCGTCATCACCGGTGGCGGTCTGAGAATTCGATTCAATCAGCCGATTGATGTGCGGGCGTTGGGTGTTGGCGACTTGGATTCACGCATTGTGGTAACGCGGGACGATGTTCAGATTAAGGGACATGTTCTGGTCGATCCCGATGGTGCTGGGGTAACGTTTGTCGCTGAGACCGGACTGCTGCCTGAGGGTACTTACAGCATACGTTTGCGGTCTAGCGCGTTCAAGACTTCAACCGGTGAAAATCTAGATGGTGACTACGACGGCAAGCCAGGTGTCGACTATCGTGGCCGATTTAATATTATGGCCATTTCAGCCGATCATTTTGGTTTGCTGGAGACTCCTAATGGCTATTCGACCGAAGCGGTCGGCAGTTTCAGCTGGATCACAGAGCGGTGGGGGGTGCAAACAGACGCATGGACTGAGACGGATGCGTTGTGGTCATCACTAACGGGTGGTATCGGGGGGGTAGCCATGTTGGCGAGACAACCCCGCATATTTGATACACGTTTGGCACGTCGCGCGATGGCCGCTGGTGCACGTAAACTCGATAATGAACACGACGAAGACGCCCAAAAGGTTCGGATTTCATCGCATGCTGTGAAAACCACTGAGAAGGTGTTAGCACGTCATTCGCCTGGCTGGATCCCTCGCTGGCTAGGCGCAAAAAGGACTGCTAACCAGGAATGGCGAGTCCGCCTGTAGATTTTTTGCGAACTGTTATCAACTTAAAAAGGTGAAATGCATATGGATACCGCTACCAAGAATTCTGCAGCTGATCTGGCCAAATCTTCAGGCGACTCCGGACCGAAGATTACGTGGAACACTGAAAAATTAAAGAGCTCTTATGCCAATTTTGTTAACGCCAACTCCACCCAAGAAGAAGTGGTGCTGAATTTTGGGATGAATAGCAACTGGGATCGGATGACCAGCGAGGTTGAAATCGAGTTGGCGCACCGCATTGTGATGAGCCCTTTCGCTACCAAGAGATTAGGTGAACTGCTGGGCAAACTGGTGACGCAGTACGAAGGTCGTTACGGCCCAATCAAGTGATATTTTTCAGCTGCAAGGTCAAATCACTAATGTTGAGAGAGGTAGCAACCATGCGTCATCCACCTGTTGTTGCGGTCGTTATCACCGCCTTGTTTGCCACGCCATTGGCTTCTTCTGCCAATCTCAGTGCCATCTATGCGCTGGCGCGAGCCAACGATGCCCAGTTTGCGGCAGCAGTTCATGCGGCTGAAGCTGGCCGTGAAAAAAGTGCTCAGGGTCGCGCGCTATTGCGGCCAACCATTACGATTAACGGTAACATTAAGTCTAATCGTGAGTCCTCAAGCGCTTACAACGGAACAAGAGACTACTCGTCCGACTCTCTGGGTTTGTCCTTGAATCAACCACTTCTAAGGCCGGTAAATTTGGCAACCTACCGGCAAGGTGAATTGCAGGCCGCCTTGGCAGAACAACAATTGAAGCTTGCCGAGCAGGACTTGATGATGCGGGTGTCCAGGGCCTACTTTGAAACGTTGCAAGCGCAGGATGCCCTGGCTACAGTGGGAGCACAAAAGGAGGCGTTTACTCAGCAATTGGCGCAAACCAAACGCAGTCATGCTGTAGGGTTGGCACCAGTGACCGATGTGAACGAGGCGCAAACGCGTTATGACTTGACGATTGCTCAGGAAATTGCTGCCGGCAATGACCTTGAAGTCAAACGTCGAATGCTAGAAAAGGTGATCAATAGCCCATTGCCGCATTTGGCTTCGCTCGACTCGTCGGTCAATATAGATCTGCTTGCAGAGGCTCAGATGCAGACTTTTGTCGACAATGCAGCTTTAACCGCGACGCAAGTCGAGATTGGGCAGACCGGAGAGCAGATCGCCCGGCAGGAGGTAGAAAAACAAGGTGCAGGTCACTACCCTACAATTGATTTGATTGGCAGTTACAGTAAAAATCACAATACCAATTTCAGTGGTTTTGACGGCCAGTACACCGAATCAGCCTATATTGGTCTCGAACTTTCAGTGCCTCTTTATCAAGGCGGGGCAGTGAGTTCTCGCGCGCGCGAAGCCGCGGCCAATTTGAGTCGCGCTCAAAGCGAGCTCGATAATGCCCAACGGCAGGCGACACTCGATGCGCGTCAAGCACAAATGGGCGTTCGATCCGGAATTGCCTTGAATCAGGCGTTGGCGCAGGCTGTTATGTCTGGTGAGACGCAGGTACGGTCGACACGACGCGGATTGGAAGTGGGGGTTCGCACACGGGTCGATGTGCTCAACGCGCAACAGCAACTGTATACAACTCGCCGGGATTTGTCGGCAGCGCGCTATCAAGCGCTGGTAGCTGGGCTGCAACTCAAATTTTCGGCGGGTGCAATCGATGAGCAGGACCTCAAATCTCTTGATGCATTATTGCATGAGTAGTGTTGTGTCTTTCCGGGCCAGAGTCGTTTGGGTCGATATTGGCCTTTCATGAGTTCTTATCATCAAGACGGTTCGGTTGAACTAAGCAGTTTTGAGCGTGACAGTTGGCAGGATTTCGCCAGCGCTCAGACGCTTGATGAACTCTATCTGGCGTGGCTCACCGTGTTAGGCCAGTCACTGCTGAGTGTGCGTGCTGGTGTGGTGTTGATGCTGCAACCCGATGGCAGTTTTGCACCAACTGCCAGTATTCCACAAGCCCGCGATTTGAGTTACCTTGCCGATGTTGCTACTGAGGCCCTGCGCCAGCGTGAGGGGGTGGTGCGGCAAGATGAATTTGGCCATTCGCGCGTAGCTTATCCACTGCAAACGCATCAACGCCATCAGCAAGGCACTGCGCCGTTTTCCGAGAAGCTGCATGGTGCTGTAGTTCTTGATTTGGGTGTGGCAGATGAGGAGGCGCTGGAGCGCGCACTGCGTCTGATGCATTGGGGCGCTGGTTGGCTGATTGAAGTGTTGGGCCAAGTCGAGCTAGAGAGCCAGATTCGCCGCAATGCCCAGGGTGGTCTTTTGTTAGATACCTTGATTGCCTGTTTGGGTGAGCGTACATTGCGCGAGGTGGCCCTAGCGTTGGTGAATCGGATGAGTGAGGAGTTTCAGTGTCAGCAAGTTCAATTGGGCCTGACTAAGAGAAAGTCAGTTCAGGTTTTGGCAATGTCCAATGCAGCGTGGTTTGATGAGCGTACTGAGAGTGTCAATCTGGCCGCACAAGCTATGCACGAAGCCTTTGATCAACGGCAGCGGATCGATTGGCCGCCGCAGGGGCCGGTTCATCTCGTTGTGGAAGCTCACCGCCGGTATGCACAAAGTCAACATGACATGACCTTATGCACTTTGCCGCTGATTTCCAGCAGCGAGGTGTCAGGTGTGCTGATGCTGGAGCGGGTACGGCCATTTGAGGTCCATGAGTTGGAGTTTTTTGAGGCGCTAGCCCTTGCGCTGGCGCCTGTCATTGAACTCAGGCGGCAAGCAGAGCAAAGTTGGTTGGCTCGCGGGTGGCGTCAAGGAGCCTTAGCGCTGGGCGTAGTCACTGATAGCTCTTACCCTGCGATCAAACTGGTCAGCGCTATGGTCGCCGCAATGGTGGTGGTATTGGGTCTTGTTCCGACGACCTATCGGGTTTCGGCGCAGGCGGTTGTCGAGGGAGCAGTACAGCAGTCCGCCGTGGCTCCATTCGAGGGTTTTCTTCGTGAAGCTCCAGCGCGCGCTGGTGACGTGGTTAGAAGTGGGCAGGTCTTGGCAGTGCTGGATGATCGCGATCTCAAATTGGAGCAGGTTCGTTGGGAGGCTGAGTTGGAGCAGGCGCAGCGCAGGGAACTTGAGGCGATGGCCAAAGCTAACCGGGTTGATCAGCAGCAGGCAGCGGCTCAGGCCAATCAAGCGCGTGCCCAACTGGATTTGGTGCTTACCAAGCTTGGCCGGGTGCAAGTGACCGCCCCCTTCGCTGGAGTGGTTGTTAAAGGTGATCTTTCACAACTTCTGGGTTCGCCGCTTGAGCTGGGGAAAGTACTTTTTGAACTGGCGCCGCTCGATTCATGGCGAGTCATCCTTAAAGTTGACGAGCGCGATGTTGGTTATGTGAAACACGGGGCAGTTGGTGAACTTGTGTTGTCGAGTCTCCCAGGAACTGCTTGGCCTTTCACCGTCAAGAAGCTAACGCCAATTGCCGTGGCTGAAGGTGGTCGAAATTTCTTTCGCGTTGAAGCAGAGTTGGGCCAAAAAGCACCCAAGCTCAGCCCCAATATGGAAGGTGTGGCCAAGGTTGATGCCGAGCAACGTAGTTTGCTCTGGATCTGGACGCACTCGCTGTTTGACTGGTTGCGTTTGACTTGGTGGAAGTGGATGCCATGACTTCAACTTGCTTGATAAGAATCGGGATGATGACATGACCCGACCGATGCTTTCAAGCGAGTGGTACCGATTGGCGGCGCTAAAACCACGTTTGCGCGGCAATGTCAGGGTGCATCGCCACGAATATCGCGGCCAAGTTTGGTATGTCATTGAAGATCGTCTTGGTGCCAAACATCATCGCTTCAACTTCACTACTTACCGGCTTATCAGTTTGATGGACGGTCAGCGTGACATGAACGCGATTTGGAGTATTTTGAACGCTGATCCAAGCGATGAGACACCTACGCAGGATGACGTGATTCGATTGCTGGGTCAATTGCATTCGGCAGATCTTGTGCAAGCCAACATTACGCCGGACACGGTTGAGTTGCTGGAGCGACGAAAGATGCAGCAACGACGCAAGTGGTTGGGTCGCCTAGGTAACCCCATCGCGCTGCGTTTACCGGTCTTCGATCCGGATCGTCTACTCAAGTTACTTGCAAAAATTTTCGGTCGACTGTATGGCTGGCGTGGTATTTTGTTGTGGCTCGCAGCAGTGGTTCCAGCTCTGGTGATCATGCCCTCACATTGGGGTGAATTGAGCAGCAATTCGAGTGAGCGATTGCTCGCCAGTAACAATTTGCTGATGCTTGCATTGCTGTTTCCACTGGTCAAGGCGGTACATGAGTTTGGTCATGCCTTGGTGTGTCGTCTGGGCGGTGGCGAGGTCCACGAGATGGGTTTGATGTTCCTGGTGTTTTATCCGGTGCCCTACGTGGATGTCTCCAACGCGTCGGCTTTTGTAAGCAAGTGGCAGCGCATGTTGGTAGGGGCGGCAGGTATGTTGGCAGAATTGTTTGTTGCTGCCATTGCATTTTATTTTTGGCTTGCATTGGAGCCAGGCCTGCTGCGGGCCATGGCTTATGACATCGCGGTGCTGGCCAGTGTTACTACATTATTTTTTAATGCTAACCCCTTGCTGCGCTACGATGGCTATTACATCCTCGCTGACCTGATTGAGTGTCCAAACTTGGCTGGTCGTGCAACGCGCTATTGGCAGTATTTAGTAGAGCGCTACATCTTGGGCGTGCGCAATCCAGAACAGTCCGCGGCGACACCAGGGGAGCGGCGTTGGTTTGTTGGATATGCACCGCTGTCATTTGCCTACCGGTTGTTCGTTTCGATCACTATTGCGATTTTGGTGGGCCAGCAGTTTTTCGTGATAGGTGCTGTGATTGCTATTTGGGCAGTGGTTGCGAGCGTTTTTTTGCCGATCTTCAAGGGCTTAAGGGCGTTGTGGAGCGCACCGCGTTTTGCTGATCGTAGTGCACGTATCAAGTGGGTTTTGAGCAGCATGGTGCTGGCGGCTGCGCTGGGCTTATTTGTATTGCCAGTTTCGTACCACACCAGCACTGAGGGAGTGGTTTGGTTGCCCGAGCAAGCTATTTTGCGTGCTGAAAGTGGGGGTTTTGTTCGGCAAGTCTTGCTGCCCAGCGGTTCGACTGTGACGCCAGGACAGGCTGTCATGCAAAGTGTCGAGCCCGGATTGATCGCCCGCGTAGACGTTCAAAAAGCCAAAGTCGATGAAATTCGCGTACAGTTTGACGCTTCATGGGGTGTTTCGCAGGCCAAGGCGCAACAGTTAGAGCAGGATCTGGCGCGTGAAAACGCCATTTTGGGGCGCTTACAAGATGAAGCGGAGCGACTGACCTTGCGCAGTGCGCTTCAGGGCACGATCTTGATTGACAAAGCAGCGGATTTGCCCGGTCGCTACTTGCGCAAAGGGGAAGTTGTCGCTTATGTGCTGACCGGTGCGCCGCCGCTAGTCAGAGTGGTCGTTCCACAGTCCGATGTTGATACGGTCCGCCTAGCAACACGACAAATTGAAGTCAAGGTACCGCAGGCATTGGGCGAAACCTGGACTGCCCGACTTTCCCGCGTTATTCCAGCTGCAGCTCACCAACTTCCAAGTGCGGTGCTCGGAAGTATGGGTGGAGGACTAACGGCAGTCGATCCTAGTGATGTCAAGGGTCTTGCAACGCTTGAGTCGGTCTTTGAGTTTGAGCTTGAATTGCCCCAGCAAATGCCGCATGAATGGCTCGGAAGCCGTGTCTTTGTTCGTTTTGAGCATCTGGCAGAACCCGTTGGGTTGCGAATTTTGCGGGGATTGCGCAGAGCGTTTCTTTCTTATTTTCAGGTGTAGTGATGAGCAGCCGATTGCTGTCGATCAACGGTCGACTGGCACATAGACCGTATCCGGAGCGCGAAGAAAGACCCAATCGCAAGTCGGATGAGTTGGCAAGAGCACTGATTTACCGCGCGCGTTCCGCGTTGACTGTCCCCATCACATTTGAGTTGCGCGTATTGAAAAAGGCTCTGGGCAGCCAGGGTTCGGGGTTTGCTGGTTTGGCCGACACAGAACTGCGCCAGCGTCTGCTGCAAACGTCATCGCCGGCGGTGCATCAGTTACGCCAAAGCGATCTGCATCTTGCATTGCTCCTGGCCGCCGAAGTAGCAACGCGTACCTTGGGTATGCGTCCGTTTCCAACGCAATTGGTTGGTGCTGCCACGCTACTTCGCGGTCAGTTGGCCGAAATGCAGACCGGGGAGGGGAAGACTTTAACGGCTGGCCTGGCTGCATGCATCGCTGGCGCTGCAGGTGTGCCTGTTCATGTGGTTACGGTCAACGATTATTTGGCCCAGAGGGATGCCAAAAAGCTTGCTCCTTTATTTGAATTCATGGGCTTACGTGTCGGCACTGTCATACATGATATTGAACCCGAGGCCAAACGGTTGGCCTATGCTTGCGAAATTACCTATTGCACCAACAAGGAGTTGGTATTTGATTACTTGCGTGACCGAGTGGCCGCAAGCGGTCGTATCGGGCCGGCGCAGGTCCGTGCACGTAGCCTGTTTGGCCATGGTGCCAGTCCTTTGATGCTGCGCGGCCTGCATTTGGCGATCGTTGATGAAGCCGACAGCATCTTTATCGACGAAGCACGTACGCCCTTGATTCTTGCCGAGAAGGCGGGACAGGTACCCGATGCGCAGGCTTTTCCCGAGGCGCTGAAAATCGCTTCTCTGCTGCAACTGGGAGTTGATTTTGTCATCAACACCGCGCGTCGCGAAGTGCACTTGACTGCAACTGGCAAAGAACGATTGCTGGATCTTTGTGGAACTCATTTAGGGCCTTGGCGCGCGGCACATGCACGTGAGCATCTGGTGACTCAGGCGCTGCGGGCACTTCATCTGTATATTCACGACCAGCAATATTTGGTCGACGATGATGGTAAGGTCCAGATCATCGACGAATACACTGGCCGTGTACTACCTGGGCGTACCTGGGAACAGGGATTGCATCAGATGATTGAAGCCAAAGAAGGTGTTGACTTGTCGGAACAGACTCAGACTTTGGCACGCATTACTTATCAGCGATTTTTTACACGTTACCTGCGGCTGGCCGGAATGACCGGTACAGCGCGTGAGATGGCACCTGAACTGGCATCTGTATACGACCTGAGCACGGTCACAATTCCGGTGCACCGCCCAAGCCAGCGAAGGCGGTTGCCTGACCAGGTTTATTCCAATGAAACAGAAAAGTGGCAGGCAGTTGCAGAGTTTGTGAGGGTTTTGCATCAGCGTGGCCAACCCGTGCTGGTGGGCACACGCTCCGTCGACGCATCTGATCGATTAAGTCAGACGCTTCAAGCCTGTGGTTTACCGCACCGAGTACTTAACGCGCGCCAAGATGAACAGGAGGCGGCTATCGTCGCTGCCGCTGGGCAACCCGGTGCCATTACGGTGGCCACAAACTTGGCGGGTCGCGGAACCGATATCGTTTTAGGGCCAGGGGTGGCGCAAAACGGTGGTTTGTGTGTGGTGTTATCTGAATATCACGAATCGCCGCGCATTGACCGCCAGCTTTTTGGTCGTTGCGCTCGTCAGGGTGATGCAGGAACATGCATCGCGATCATCGCCTTGGACGATGCCCTCTTTGAGCAGCATGGGGGCATAGAATTAAAAATGTTACGCCAAGCGCGTTCGCTTGAAGACTCTTCATTGACCATTTGGATTGCTCGATGCCGAAAAAATGCCCAAGCGCGTGCTGAAGCAATTCATTCGCGGACACGGCGAGATACGCTACGGCGCGATCGTGAACTTGACAAGATGTTAGCGTTTTCTGGAGTGCCTCTATGAGATTTTTGTGCTTCATCCTGTTGTGTATGATGAATTTTGTTGGTGTGGCGATCGCTGCCGAACTTGGTTACACCTGTCTCATTGAACCGAATCAACGCGTTGAATTGCGCAGTTCTGTTGAAGCAAGGATTGTTGCTCTTCATGTTGACCGTGGTTCTGATGTGAAGCGTGGTCAAGTTTTGGTTGAACTAGACAGTTCTCTGGAGCGGGCTGCATTGGAAGCCGCTCGCTATCGAGCCGTGATGGAAGGTGAAATTAAGACCGCTGAAAGCAAAGTTTCCGCCTCAAGAGGAAAGTTTCAACGACGTGATGAATTACTTAAAGAGCAGTTTATCGCGACCCAAGATCGAGATGATTCCTTGGCGGAGATGCAGGTGGCTGAGGCCAGCCTAGTTGAAGCGAAGGACAATAAGCGATTGGCAGCCATTGAGGAGCGCCGCATCGGAGAGATGTTGGAGCAGCGAAGAATTCGAAGTCCCTTCAATGGTATCGTCACTGAGCGCCTGCAACACGTTGGCGAAATTGCTCAAGCTGGTGAGACCGCTCGAGCTATTCTGAAGTTGGCGCAGACTAATCCGTTACGGGTTGAAGTTGTTTTGCCGTTAACGATTTACGGTCAGCTGCGAAGAGGTATGAACGCCAATATCGACGTGGAGCCGCCGCTATCTGGGCGTTACCTAGCCACGGTATCAATCATCGATCGGGTAGTTGACTCAGCAAGCGGTACTTTTGGTGTTCAGTTGGAGTTGCCAAATCCCAAGGGTGACATACCGGCAGGTGTCCGATGCCGGGTGAGCTTCTTGCGTAATTCCAATTCCACATCAATAGAGCCAAAATGACGAATCTGATCCACCGAGGGTTTCGCCGTAGCCAGAACGGCCCGAGGGGAAGAAGTTGTCGATAGCGCGATAAAAGCCATCGCCCATGTCGTCACTGCTGAATGTTTAACGGTATTCGGCTTCTGGTCTTTTTCAAACAGGCCCCTGCCAGGCCGCCGGAGGCACCCCCCCGGTTGCGCATGTACTCATGCGCTGGTTGCCGTCATCGCGCCGGCCACAAAGGCCATGGCGTAAGCTGCCAGGGCTTCAAGGTGTGAGGTGTTTGGAAACATGGGGCTCCTTGGGTTGGTGGTGAGTGAGAGAAAGACCAGTCTCTCGTCTGGATGGGGAAACGGGGGCGTGACGGCATAGACGCCTACCGGCTGGGCAGGCATGGAAAGTCTGGAGGTAGCGCTTGCTGCAGACGGGATCGACAGGAACTGCCGACGTGCCAAAGG
>JAIFMT010000206.1 GCA_020048295.1 Rhodoferax sp. | reverse complement strand
TGTTGGCGGGCCAGGGCGACCTTGCCCAGCCACCAGGTGGCATTGGCCACACCCCGGCGGTCACCGGCTTCTTGGCACATGGCTAGCGAGCGCGCCAGCTTTTGCCCCGCCAGGTCAGCGTCGCCAGTTTGCAGGGCCACCTGGCCCAGCACCAGTTCACATTCGCCCTCAACCTCCACGTATTTGATTTTCCGGGCTAACGCCAAGGAAGCTTGCAAATACGTCCGAGCCTGGTCGGCTTCGCCGGCGTAGGCTTCAATTTGCCCCAATTGCAGCAGCACAATGGCTTCATCCACACGGTCTTCGGCCTGCTTGAACAGTTCCAGTGCCTCTTGTTCCCCAGCACGCGCCAGCACCACATCACCCAGCGGCAGGCTGGCCAGTGCCAGGGTCGATAGCGTGGCGGCGATCTCAATGGGGTTGCCCAGGCGGCGGCGCAAATCCAGGCAGGTTTGCAGCATTTGCCGGGCCTCGGCATAGTCGCTTTGGCCCACCGCCAGCGCGGCACCGACATACAGCGCAAACGCATGGGCTTGGTCAGACGCCTGCACATCGGCAATCTCCAGGGCTGCACGCACCACATTGCGGCCTTCGGTGGCATAGCCGCGCAGTAACCAAAAACCTTGCAGGGCCACGGCCAGCTTTACCGCAATGATGCCATCCACACCCCCAGCCAGAGCCAGCGCGGTGGCTGCACGCAAGTTGTCCAGCTCGGTTTCCAGGCGTTGCAGCGATTGCGCCTGCTCGGGCCCGACCAATGCCTTGTTGGCTGTTTTGGCCAGGGCAAAGTAATGCTGACAATGCGCCGCTGCGGTGTCAGCCAGGGTGCCACTTTGTTGCAGCTTTTCGCGTGCATATTCGCGAATGGTTTCCAGCATGCGGTAGCGCGTGCCGTCGTCGCGCTCTTCCATCATGACCAGCGACTTCTCGACCAATGACGCCAGCAGGTCCAGCACGTCAAAGCTATCAATCGGGTCCACGCCACCCACCACCTCACAGGCTTCCAGATCAAAGCCACCGACAAACACGCCCAGTCGCTGAAGCAGCACTTTTTCAGTGTCTTGCAGCATGTCGTAGGACCAGTCCACCAGCGCCCGCAGCGTTTGCTGGCGTTCCTGCAAGACGCGTGAGCCGCCGGTGAGCAGTTTGTAGCGGTCTTTCAGTCGAATGTTGATGTCAGCCACCGACATGGCCCGTACCCGGGCGGCGGCAAGTTCCAGCGCCAGCGGAATGCCCTCCAGCCGTGCCACCAGTTCGGCCACTGCGGGTGCCTCGCGCTCGCTGAGTTCAAAGCTGGGTTTATGGGCCTGGGCGCGCGCCACAAACAGGCGCACGGCAGTCAGTTGCTGCAATGCGGCAACACTGTCGCCCGCCTTGGGCACCGGCAGCGGCAATATGGGGTAGGCCCGCTCACCCGGCACATGCAGGGCCTCGCGGCTCGAGGCAATGATGCGCACATGGGTGGTGCCCTTGACCAAGGCGTGCGCCAGATCGGTGGACGGTTTCATCAGGTGTTCGCAATTGTCAAACACCATCAACACCCGGCGGGTTTTCAGAAAAGCACAGACTGATTGAACCAGCGCCCGTTCGGGCTCCTCACGCACGCCCAGCAACTGGGCGGCTTCTGCCACCACCAGCGCCGGGTCGCTGATGGGCGCCAGGTCAAGAAACCAGATGCCATCTGGGTACTGGTACATCACCTGCGCCGCCACCTCCAGTGACAAGCGGGTTTTGCCCAAACCACCCATGCCCAGCAAGGTGATCAGTCGTGCACCAGTGAGCAAGGCTTTGACTTCGGCCACTTCACGCTCACGGCCAATAAAGGAGGTGCCTGGCTGGGGCAGGTTGTTGGCAATTTCCTTGACCGGTAGCCACCAGTCGCCTGAGCGCACCACGCGATACACCTTTTCACTGTCGGGTGGGGCCACCGTGCGCGCATCAGCCGGCGCCACCTCAAACAGTTCCAGCGGGTCGCTGACCCCTTTCATCATCCAGTGCCCGTGCGACTCGATTTTGAGGGCCGCATCGACTTTGCCCAGGGCCTCGCAGGCGTCGCTGGTCAGCAAGGTCTGTGCCCCTTGGGCCAGTGACATGACGCGGGCTGCCGTGGGTTTGGCCAAGCCATCCACCTCCAGCGGCTTGGCGCCGCGCGCCACATCTTCAGCGGTGTTGGTACGCAGAATGACCGGCCCCACATGCAGGCCGGCACGTGCACTCAAGGGCACTGGCAAGCCAGCCAGCGCCTCGTGGTAGGCCAGCGCGTAGCCGACAGCGTTGGCAGCGCTGTCAAACATCAGCAGCATGCCGTCGGTCTTGTCGATTTCACGGCCGCTCCAGGGCGGCAACAAGTCGCGTGCCACCCGGTCGTGGTTGATCCAGACCTCGGCCATGGCCGCGTCACCCAGCGCTTCAGAGAGCTTGGTGCTGTCAACAACATCGGTCAGAAGGAGTGCGCGAATCTCAGTCATTTGCTTCTACTAAAATAGCAACAAAGTGTTTTTACAACAGGGCTGTAAGCTAATAAGGCTATATTTCCTGCGGCCCATGCGCCAGTGTGCCGAATGGTATCAGGTATATTCCCGCCGGCATGACCAAGCCCACCCACCACACTGATCACAAGCTGACGCTAGCCAAGGTTCACGCCTTGGTGTTGACCGCAGCCACTGGCAGCATGGTGGCGCTGGCGGCGTTAGCAATGGTGCTGACCTTGGGCTTGGTGGCCTACGCGCCTTTGGGTGCGGCAGCTCATCAAGGTGTGATGGCAGCGTTTTCGGCGGTGGTCACGGGTGGCCTGGTTTACGCTTTTTTGGGCCGTGCGGCCTCACCTTCAGCTGGGCCTAGTTCGGCCACTGCGCTGATTTTTAGTTCCCTGGTGGCGCAGTTAGCGCAAGACCCACAAATTAGCCTGAGCAAGGCTGGTGTGCAAAGCCTGCTGGCCGTGATGGCCTTCAGCGTGGTGTTGATGGGAGTTTTCCAGATGATTTTGGGCGTGAGCGGACTGGGTCGATTGGCCAGGTTTGTGCCGCAAACAGTATTGGCTGGCTTCATGAATGCGGTGGCGCTGACCATTTTGATGTCGCAAGTTCCGCAGCTGTTGGGGCTGGGGCCACTCGAGCATTGGGCTGATCCTGCAAGCTGGTCGCACTTTCAACCGTTCAGCGTGGCCATGGGCTTGGGTACCGCAGGTCTGGTCTGGTTTTTGAACGTCAAGTGGCCCAAGTTGCCAGCCACCCTGTTGGCTTTGGTGCTGGCCACACTGATTTACCAGCTGCTTGCCGTATTGACGAATTTCCCCATGGGGCCAACCGTGGGGGCATTGCCGCAAGAGTTGGCGCTGCCAAGCGGCTGGACGTGGGATGCTGATGCGAGCAGCCTGTTGCTGCGGCACTCTTCGGCGGTGGTGTTCACCGCGGGACTGCTCGCTGTGATCGGCTCACTGGAATCACTGTTGGTGGCGCTGGCAACCGACTCTTTTCAGGAAGTGCGTCATCATCCGCGTCGTGAGCTATTGGCTTTGGGGACCGCCAATGTGGTAAGTGGCCTGTTTGGTGGCCTGCCGCTGGGCTTGTCTTACTCGCGTTCAATGATCTTGTTGAAAAAGGGCGCTGGTGGTCGTGGCCCGGTGCTGGCCACGGTATTGGCCTTTTCGGTCATGGCGATTTTTGGTGGCCCCTTGCTGGCATTTCTGCCCCACATTGTGCTGGCGGGCATCATGCTGACGATTGCCGTGGCGTTGATGGACCGGTGGACGCATCAGCTGGTGCGGCAATGGCTGGCAGGCGAGCGCTCCGCAGATGTCTGGCAAAGTCTGTTGGTAGTGGCTTTTGTGTGTGCGGCGACCCTGCTGATGGGTATTCTGCCCGGTGTGGCCTTGGGGGGGCTGCTGGCCATGCTGGTGTTCATTCACAGTATGAACCGCTCTCTGATTCGCAGCTGCCTGACTGCACACGAGCGCCCTTCACGGCGAATCTACGCCCCAGCGCAGGAGGCACAGTTGCAGCCCTTGCGCCAGAGCATCGTGCAAATGGACCTGGAGGGCGCTCTTTTCTTTGGCAGCGCCGAGTTGTTGCAGACTCAAGTGTTCTCTCTGGGGTTGGAGTGCCAGTTTCTGGTGCTCGACTTGCGCCGCGTCAGCATGATTGATGAGTCAGGGGCGGTGCTGTTGCAGCAGCTTTCTGAGCAGTTGCGGCGGCGCGACGTGGGCCTGCTGCTGGCCGGTGTCAGCGTGGACAACCCTCATGGCAGGCGGCTACGCGCCTTTGGTTGTTTTCGCAGTGAAGATTCAGCGGGTGGGCGGCACGACTGGTGGCCTGATGCCGACCGGGCAGTGGAAGAAGCCGAACGTATCTTGCTGCAGCGGGATGGGGGTCAGGTAGCGCCAGTCGCTGTGGCACTGTCAGACACCTCGCTGATGCGCGAACTCAGCGCAGCGCAGTGTGATCAGCTCACGGCGCGGATGTGCCAGCGGCAACTGGCGCCCGGCGAGCTGCTGTTTTGTCAGGGCGACCCGGGTGACATGCTGTACGTGTTGACGCAAGGGTCGATCTCGATTGTGGACAGTCGTGCCACGACCAGTCAGCGTTATTTCAGCTTTTCGCCAGGCGTCATGTTTGGTGAAATTTCCATGCTGGACGGTGGCCGGCGCAGTGCCGATGCGCGGGCGGACTCAGAGACCGTGGTGTGGTTTTTAAGTGGCGAGACTTATCGGGCACTGGTGGCGACTGATCCGGTCCTGGGGGTGCAACTGGCGACCAATATGGCGGTACACCTGGCAGAGCGTCTGCGCAGTGCCACTTCGGCCTGGCGCGCCAGCGTGGCCTAAGTCTTATCATGCATATCATGCACGACTTCCAAAATTTACCTGTGTTTGATGGTGTGCGAGATGAAGACGCTCTGAAGCGCTTTGTTCAGAACAACATCAGCGTCAATGCCTGGCCGATCCAGTCACATGCGCTGCGCAAAAATATTGCGACGCACGGGATCGACCTCAACCAAGTGCCTGGTTTTGCCATGACCGTGGTCCAGTTGGCAGAATTGACAATGCGTTTCACGATACCCGGCACAACTTTGAGGTGTTCCTGCGTTTGCTGGTTCTGGAGTGGCCCGCGGGTGTGGCCATGCCGCCTGACCTGGAAGCCGCACCGCGACGTCTTTACGCCTCTTTCGACGAACTGCTGCCGGTGGTGGTCTCCCTGGCGGCTGCATTGATGGCTAAAGGGGTAGCGGACCATATCATTGCGCGTGATGCTCTGGCGGCGCTGGGCCACGATTTTGGCCATTCTGGGTGTCCAGACCGGATCAACAGCCTGGGGCAAATCATGCCCCTGACCCACGAAGAAACAGCCGAAAAACACATGGCCAAAGTTGGCCTGCGGTTTGGCTACCCGACAGCATTGATCCTGGAAGCCATGGCGGGCATCAGGGCAACCACTTTTTTCAACCGGCCGGGTCGCCCACGGATCACACCCTCCAACGAGTTTGAGAAGCGCCTGACACTGGCCGATACGATGGGGTGCGTGCTGCGAGTGGACCAATGGCTGACGCATGTGGGTTTGCCGGTGCTACTGGAAAAAATTCCGTTCTGGAACCTGCGCTCTGCTGTGCCCGAGGGGCAGGTCATTCGCAGCCTCGGCGAGTGGTTGCAAAGTGAGCGCAATTTCTTCATCTACATCGAAGCCCACAAACTTGACCCTGTTGCCGGTGCACGGGCGCTGTGGGGTGCGATCATCAAGGAAAAGATCGCCACCCTGGATGCCTTGCTCTTGCGGCGCGATCTGCTGCAGCCGCTGGACGCAAAGGGCTACGGCTTTTTGGTGGACTTCGCCCACAAACTGGCGCATGCACCGTCTTTGGCAGAGCGCCTTGGGCATGCCGATATTGACCCACTTTTGCGCCAGTTGCTGCTGCCCCTGGCTCTTGCATAGGCAATATGCCTATCGGTCTATCGCCTGTCGCAAAACGTTCACAATACTTGGGTACTATGTTGCGCGGTATTGCCCCTTGTTTTCAGTTGAGAGCCATTCACCATGCTTATTACTTTTGAAGATGTCAATGACACCCTTCGGCGCATCCAACTGTCCGGGCGTCTTGACATGCCTGGCACCGAGGCCATCTCCCTCAAGTTCACCAATTTGGCCGCTTCAGCGGCGAGACGAGTTGTTGTGGACCTGACCGGTGTCAGTTTTCTGGCGTCAATTGGCATCCGTGAGTTCATTACCAATGCCAAGGCGTTGCAGATGCGCGGTGGGCGCATGGTGCTGTTCGTCGGTGATAACACGGGCGTGGCAAAGACTTTGCAAGTGACCGGCATCGACGTGTTGATTCCCATGTTTGTTGACCTCGCTGAAGCTGACAAGGCCGCCCTTGCCTGAACTGATCCGTGATGGCAGCAACCACGTGAGTCTTGTTGCGGGGTGGGAGTGCGCCGATGCATGAAGACCGCAAGAGCGACTTGACAGCAGAATGGCCCGCGTCCTGGCTGCAGAACATTGCTGGCGGTCCGCTGTTTCGTCACACGCCGGGTTACCTCATTACCAACGCACTGGCGGACTGCGAGGTGCTGGATCTGGCGGCAGGTGCCTTTTTGTTGAAGCCAGGTGAGCCCAATCACAGCGTTTTTATTCCGCTTTCTGGCACCGTTGTGGTTCACCTGGATACGCAGGCCAGTGCGCAGGCCACGATTTCAATTGCACTCGGAGAGTGCGTCGGTGAGTTGTCTGCCATCGATGGCAAGCCCGTTTCGGGCTTGGTGGTCGCGCAGAGTGAAGCAAGAGTATTGAAGATACCGCAGGACATTTTTTGGAATCGTTTGATGACGCTTCCAGGGGTGGCAGCAAATGTCATGATCCTGCTCAGTGAACGTTTGCGCCGATCGACCACACAGGCGCTGAAGGCCCAAAGCGAGCAAATGGAGTTGCAGCATTTGCGCAAGGACCTCCATGTGGCGCGGCAACTTCAGGCCAGCATGTTGCCTTTGCAAAGGCCCTTGTTCCCTGGTCGCACGGATATTGAGGTTTGCGGGATCATGGAGCCGGCTTCCAACGTCGGGGGTGATCTCTTTGATGCCTTTTTCGTTCGAGACGGTTTGCTATTTTTTTGTGTTGGGGACGTGTCTGGTCACGGCATTGCCTCGGCCTTGTTCATGGCCCGGGCGATTGGTCTGCTGCGTATTCTGGCAATGACCACTGACCAGCCCGATGTGCTATTGACGCACCTCAATGATCGTCTGTGTATCAACAACGATACCAGCTTGTTCCTCACCATATTCTGTGGATTCCTTGAAATCGACACAGGTAAATTGGTCTATTCCAACGGCGGGCATTGCCCACCCATGGTTTGTTCGGCGGGTCAGGTTCAAGACTTGGCAGTGCCCAAGGGGCCTCTGGTGGGTGCTTTTCCGGGGGCACGTTATATGCCGATGCAGCAGATGCTGGGTCCTGGCGAAATTTTGGTTTGCTATACCGATGGTGTGACCGAGGCGCAAAATCCATCTGAAGAAGAGTTTTCAGAAGTGCGATGCAGAAGGTTGATTGGTGAACTTCAGGCGCAACCCTTGCAAGTTGTGCTTGATGAAATGCGACACCAGGTTGCGACCTTCACCGAGACAGACGTTCTCGAGGACGATTTCACCATGCTGGCCCTCAAACGAACGGTCTAATTTGTGTTGTGCGCGCTCCCGCAGCCCCAGGCAGTCATGCTCATCCAATTGCGCCTGCCAGCACAGACAACCCATATCGCCATTCACACCGTAGCGCGGGCCATTTTTGCCGCTGTTTGCCTGCGCCCTGCCGCACGGGCTACTGGCTGCTGCGGCAACACCAGGCGGATCACGCCCTCGCAATCGGCTTGTGACATGTACAGTGGCACCGGATAACTGGTGTCGGCTTCATGGCAGGCGGCGCGCGCCAGCGCCGGGATGTCGGCATCTTGCAGCGCTGCCAGCGTGGCCGGAATGCCCAGCCGGGTGTTCATGGCATCAATGGCGTTGACGAATTTTTGCGCCAGCACGGCATCCGTGTCACCCTTGTTGCCGACTTTGGCGCGCAGTGCCAGCACGGCGAGTTTGCTGGTGATGGCCGGGCTCAAGAAGCGCAGCACGTGTGGCAGCATGATCGCATTGGCCAGGCCGTGCGGCGTGTGGTACCGCGCGCCGAGCTGGTGTGCAATGGCGTGCACATAACCCACGTTGGCACGCGTGAAGGCTTGCCCGGCGTAGTTGGCGGCCAGTGCCATTTTTTCGCGCGCCGCCAGGTCGCCACCGTTGACGTGAACCACCGGTAACGACTCAAAGATCATGCCCACCGCAGACAAAGCCATGCGGTCGGTGAAGTCGCTGCCCCATTGACCAATGTAGGCTTCGATGGCGTGGGTCAGCGCGTCCATGCCGGTGGCGGCAGTGATGTCAGGCGGCAGGCCAAGCATCAGGCTGGCATCGAGCGCGGCCATGCGTGGCACGATGCGGGTGTCGGCAATCACCAGTTTGCGCTGCGTGTCGGGGTCGGCAATGACCGCCGCCACGGTGACCTCCGAACCCGTGCCGGCGGTGGTGGGCACCGCATAAATGGGGCACGGCGCACGCCAGCCCTTGAAGTAACCGGCCAATTGCGCCGGGTGCTTGCTGTTGGCAGCCGCCAGGGCGATGGCCTTGGCCGCGTCCATGGCCGAGCCGCCACCAAACGCCACAATGGCATCACAGCCGTGCTTTTTGAACAGCGCCACGCCTTTGACGATCAGCGCAATCGGCGCGTCCTGGGTGATCTCGTCAAACACGACACTGGCTGTGCCGCCGTTTTTCAGCGCTTGCAATAGCGGTGCCAGCAAACCCAGCTTGGCCACCACCTTGTCAGTGACGATCAGCACGCGGCTGTGGCCAAAGTCGTTGATCGCCTGCCCAAGGCGGGCGCTTGAGCCGGGGCCAATCATCATGGTGGGCACTGGAATCGGCAGCAGCCGGGTGACCATGCCGGCGGCGCGCATCACCGCCGACAAGCCCACCGAGCGCACCACACCTGAGAACATTGTTGCAAACATCATGAACATCCTGTCGTTGCAGTCCAGCGGACCACCCGCTGTCAGCCTGGGCCGCCATGATGCACTGCGAAGCGCCGCGCGGGTAGTTGCACCACTCCAAATCGATCTGGCAGGTGGCCAGGGCAGGGCGAAACAGGCTACCTGACGCTTTTTCCTTCAATCAGGGCGCGTATTTGGCCAGAAACGTGCGCAAGTCACGAAAATCTGGCAACCGTTCGGTCAGCGTGTCATGGTCCCAGTCCCACCAGGCGGTGGCTTCAAGTGCCTCGGCAATGCCCCGGGGGAAACGCTGGCGGATCGGCTTGGCCGCCACGCCGCCGACGATGCTCCAGGCCGGCACATCCTTGGTCACGACCGAATTGCTGCCCACCACCGCACCGTTGCCAATGCGCACGCCGGGCATGATGACCGCGCCGTGACCGATCCAGGTGTCGTGGCCAATGCTGACGCGCTGGCGTGCGCGCCAGGCAAAAAAGTCGGCATCGTCGTGGCTGTCCATGCCGTAAAAAGTGCGCCGGTAAGTGAAATGGTGCTGGCTGACCCACTCCATCGGGTGAAAACCGGGGTTGATACGCACCTGCGCAGCAATGTTGGCGAACTTGCCGATGTCGGTGGAATTCAAATCGCAGCGCGGGCCCAGGTACGAATAGTCGTCGAGCAGGCAACCGTCCAGGTGGCTGTGTTCGCCCACCTGCGTGTAGCGGCCAAAGCGGCAGTTACGCACCACGGCGCTGTCGGCCAGCGTGGGCAGCAACCCCAGGCGCACAGCGGGCGGCAAATTGTGGGCGGCAATGTGGGTGTAAGTCATGCGGTGGCTCGATGTGTTGTGTGCAGGAGGTTCAAAACACGCGTTTGCCGGCCAGCCAGGTCTGCAGCACCACCGGCATGCCCACGCGGTTCATGCGCACGCGCAGCAGGTCGGCGCGCTGGCCAACGGCAATCTCGCCGCGGTCGCCCAGGCCAATGGCGCGCGCCGGGTTGCGGGTGACGCTGCGCACCGCGCGGGGCAGCGTCCACTGCGTCAGGCCACCCAACATGAAAGTGGCCAGCAGCAGGCTGCTGGGCACATAGTCGGACGAGAAAATGTCCAGCAGATCCGCCTGTGCCAGCTCGGCGGCCGACACGTTGCCTGAATGCGAACCGCCCTTGACCATGTTGGGTCCGCCCATGATGATCGCCAGTCCGGCCTGGCGCGCTGCTTGAGCCGCGGCGAGCGTGGTGGGAAATTCCGACATGCTGATGCCCTCGGCCACCGCCTGCTGCACATCTTGCACCGATGTGTCGTCATGGCTGGCCAGCGGCAAGGCACGTTCGCGGCTGGCCTGCAGAATGGCCTGGCGGTGCGCCACGGCATACGCCTGCTGGTCGGCCTGGCGCTGCGCGATCATCGCGGCAAAGCTCTCGTCGCTGTAGGGCTTGTAGCGCTCGGCATAGCGGCGGTAGCTCTTCAGGTCGCGCCACTGGCGCTGCCCCGGGGTGTGGTCCATGACGCTGACCAGCTTGAGCAGCGGGTCACTGGCGTACTGGTGAAACACCTCCAGAATGTCGGGCGCTGCCAGCTCGCAGCGCAGGTGCAGCAGGTGCTCCACGCGCATCAGACCTTCGTCACGGCATTGGTGCAGGGCAGCAATCGAGGTGTGCTGCGTCTGGCAGCGCGCGCCGCCCTGGTCCATGTCACCAATCACCACCGAATCCAGCACGGTGGTGATGCCGGCCGCGGCGCACTGCGCGTCGTGTACCACCATGGCAGAGTGCGCGTTCCACAGCACGCCGGGGCGCGGCACCAGGTGCTTTTCCAGGTTGTCGGTGTGCAGCTCGACCAGGCCGGGCAGCAGCCAGTCGCCAGCCCAGTCTTCAGCAGCAGTGGCGGCAGTGTCACCGCGCTCCACCGAGCAGATCAGGCCGTCAGCCACGCTGATACAGCCGGTAAATTCTTCGTCGGGGGTGATGATGCGGGCGTTGCGGATGATTTGCGATGTCATGGCGGGGTGTCCTGGCGGGTTCAAACAAGGTTTCGGTGTTTTTCCACATCAAACAGCCGCGTGGCCACGGCCTCGCGTACTTCATCGTCGTGAAAAATGCCGACGATGGCGCAGCCGCGCTCTCGGGCGGCCTGAATCAGTTGTACCACCACGCGGCGGTTGTCGGCGTCGAGTGAGGCGGTGGGTTCATCAAGCAGCAGCACCGGCGCGCCGCTGATCATGCCGTGTGCAATGTTGACGCGCTGCTGCTCGCCGCCGGAAAAAGTGGCCGGCGGCAGCTGCCACAGCGGCGGCTGCAGGTTCAGCTGCGTCAGCCATTGCGCCGCCTGCTCGCGTGCCGCAGCGGCGCTGATGCCAATGCGGCGCAGCGGGTCGGCGACGATGTCGAGCGTCGAGACACGCGGTATGACGCGCAAGAACTGCGATACATAACCCAGCGTGTGGCGGCGCACATCAAACACCTCACGCGGCTGCGCATGGCTCAGGCTGACCCAGGCGCCCTGGTGATGCACGCGCACATCACCGCTGCTGGCCGCGTAGTTGCCATAAAGACAGCGCAACAGGGAGCTTTTGCCGCTGCCCGAATGGCCGGTGAGCGCCAGACACTCGCCCGCATGCACCTGCAGGTTGATGTTGGCAAACACCGGCAGCTGCAGCCCGCCGCGTCCGTGCAGGGTGAAGGTTTTGCACAAGGCCAGGGTTTCAAGCAGGGCGGTCATGGGGTCAGTACCGAGGAGACAAGCAGTTGCGTGTAGGGGTGTTGCGGGTCGTCGAGCACCCGGTCGGTCAGGCCCTGCTCGACCACCCGGCCGTCTTTCATCACCAGCATGCGCTGCGCCAGCAGCCGCGCCACCGCCAGATCGTGGGTGACCACCACGGCGGCGAGTTGCAGCTCATCGACCAGCTCGCGCAGAAGATCGAGCAGGCGCGCCTGCACCGATACGTCGAGCCCGGTGGTGGGCTCGTCCATGAACACCAGGCGCGGGCGGGTCACCAGGTTGCGGGCAATTTGCAGGCGCTGCTGCATGCCGCCCGAATAGGTGCCGGGCAAATCATCAATGCGGCTGGTGTCAAGTTCCACGCGCTGCATCCACGCCAGCGCCTCGCTGCGCAGCTGACCATAGTGGCGTGCTCCCAGCGCCATCAGGCGCTCGCCCACATTGGCACCGCCCGAAACGCTCATGCGCAGGCCGTCGCGCGCGTGCTGCTCGACAAAGCCCCAGTCGGTGCGCGCCAGCCAGCGCAGTCGCGCCTCGGAGAGCTGTGCCAGATCGGTCAAACCCGCCTGGTCGTAAGCTGTCTTGCCCACCGAGCCGGCGCGCACGTCGTAGTGCACAGCACCTTCGTCGCACGCCAGGCGCGCCGCCAGCAGCCGCAACAAGGTGCTTTTGCCCGAGCCTGATTCGCCCACCACGGCCAGCACCTCACCTGGATACAAGTCAAAACTAATAGCGCGACACGCCCACCGGGTATGGCCCTGATGGCTAAAGGCCTTGCCAATCTGGCGTGCAGACAACAGTGCGGGCGGCTTCATGTGGCCTCCGGTTGGGTGGGGCAGGCGGCCGGTTCTGGCGCGAGCACGTTGTGCAAGGTCACCGCTTGCTGCGTGCCGACATGGCCGACGTGGCGGCGCTGCTCGCAGTAATCACTGTCGGAGCAGACAAACAGCCGGCTGCCGGCATCATCGACGATCATTTCGTCCAGATAGCTCTCGCTGGCGCCGCACAGCGCGCAGGCGTGCTCCCAGCGCTGCACTGCAAACGGGTGATCTTCAAAGTCCAGGCTGCGCACCGGCGTGAACGGTGGCACTGCGTACAGGCGCTTTTCGCGCCCGGCACCAAACAGTTGCAAGGCGGGGTTCATGTGCATCTTGGGGTTGTCAAACTTGGGGATCGGCGAGGGCGACATCAGGTAGCGCTCGTTGACCATGACGGGGTAGTCGTAGGCGTGCGAAATAGCCCCGAGCTGGGCGATGTCCTCATACAGACGCACATGCATCAGGCCGTATTCGCTCAGGGCGTGCATCTTGATGGCTTCGCGCCGGCGTGGCTCCAGCTTGGACAGCGGCTCAGGCATCGGCACCTGATAGACCAGGATTTGCGCCTTGGTCAACGGCTCTTCGGGGATGCGGTGGCGCGTCTGGATCAGTGTCGCCTCGCGCGTCTTCTCAGTCGTCGCCACGCCGGTGGTGCGGGCAAAAAAGCGCCGGATATTGACCGCGTTGGTGGTGTCGTCGGCCCCCTGGTCAATTACCTTGAGCACGTCGCTCAGACCGATGATGCTGGCGGTGATCTGCACGCCGCCGGTGCCCCAACCATAGGCAAACGGCATTTCGCGTGAGCCAAACGGCACCTGGTAGCCCGGTAGCGCCACTGCCTTGAGCAAGGCGCGGCGGATGCGCTTTTTGCTGCGCTCGTCGAGAAAGGCAAAGTTGTAGTGGGTGTCCATCATTCGGGGTCCGGCGTGTCAGTGTGGGGCGCTGCAGGGTCAACTGCAGGATGGGTGGCATGACCTGCGCGCAGCCGGCGCACCAGTTCCAGCTCGGCCTGAAAGTCCACGTAATGCGGCAATTTCAGGTGCTGCACAAAGCCCGAGGCTTCCACGTTGTCGGCGTGCGACAGCACAAATTCCGCGTCCTGCGCCGGGGCCACCTGTGGCTCGCCGAGTTCGTCGGCGCGCAGCGCGCGGTCCACCAGCGCCATCGCCATGGTCTTGCGCTCGGAGCCGCCAAACGCCAGCCCATAGCCCTGGGTGAACTGCGGCGGCACCTCGCGGCTGCCGCTGAACTGGTTGATCATCTGGCACTCGGTGACCTCCAGCTCACCAATGTCAATGGCAAAACCCAGCTCGTCGGGCAGCAGTTCCACACTGACCCAGCCGCGCCGGATTTCGCCGGCAAACGGGTGCGAATGCGCATAACCGCGCTGCGTCGAGTAGCCCATGGCCAGCAGCCAGCCTTCATCGCCACGGGCCAGCGCCTGCAGACGCAGCGCCCGATCGGCCGGAAACATCAGTGGCTCGCGTGTCAGGTCGCCCGGCGCGGCGGTGGCATCAGGAGACGGGGTTTCCAGCAGACCTTCGCGCGCTAGCAGCTCGTTGATGCGCGGTACGTGGATCGAGCGCTGCGGATCAGGCGCTGTAGGCCCGGCCTGGCTGGCCACACTGGCGGGCTGGGGCGTCATGGCCGATGCTGCGCCATCAGCCCCTTCGGCCAGCAGCGCAAAGTCGAGCAGCCGCTGGGTGTAGTCGAAGGTGGGGCCGAGCAATTGGCCGCCCGGAACTTCCTTGAAAGCTGCCGAAATGCGCCGTACCAATTGAATGCGCGCGGTATCGAGTGGCAGGGCGTAGCCCAGGCGCGGCAGCGTGGTGCGGTAGGCGCGCAGCAAAAACACCGCTTCCATCAGGTCACCGCAGGCCTGCTTGATGGCCAGCGCGGCCAGTTCGGGGTCGTACAGCGAGCCTTCGCTCATCACCCGGTCCACCGCCAGCGACAGCTGCGACTGGATTTGCGCCACTGACAGCGCGGCAATGGCAGTGTCGCCACGGCGCTGCGCCTCGAGCAGCCGCCAGGAGTTTTCGATGGCGCTGGCTCCGCCCTTGACAGCAACATACATCTCAGTCCCCTTCGCCTTGGCTGACGCGCGTGGTGCGGGGCAGGCCCAGACACCATTCGCCGCAGGTAAAAACGATATCCACGCCCTGCGGGAAAGCCGCGCCGCTGGCCTGCCACTGCGGCCAGAAATCAGCGCGCAAACCGGCCAGGTCAACACGTTGCACGTGCTCAATGCCGGGGCCGCGCCAGTGCGTTGCGGGCCCGCCAGTCAGCGCCGGCAGGGCCAGCAGCAGTGTGGTGGAAAACTCGGGCGACTCGGCCGAACCGCTGGCAAAACTGGCCAGGTCCAGCGCGTCAGCGCTGTCGGTCAGCAGTGCAAAACTGGCCGCCTGCGGTGTGTGCGCCAGCGGCGCGCCGGTGTGAAAGCGCAACCACTGCTGCAGGCCGGCATCGGCGTGCTGCCACCAGACCGGGGTGTCGTCGTCGCACAGGGTCAACAGCAGGCGTGCCATGGCACCGCCCAGCGCCACACCGGACAGGGCCGCACCGATGTGGCGGGCCTGACCCGGCCTGGCCAGCGCATCGAGCACGGCGCGAAACGCCTGCTGGCTGTCATGCACGCCATCCGCCAAACCCGCGGCCAGCGCAAGGGTTTTGCCTGCGTTGTTGCTCATGCGTCCCCCCGCACCAGGGTGAAAAACTCGACCTTGGAATCGGCCACATCGTTTTGCCGCTTGGCACGTGCCTGCGCCTGCGCCGCCGCCAATGGGGCGATCAGCGACTGCTGCAGGGCATCGTGGTGGGCCGCGTCTTGCAGCAGGGCATCAAGCACGGCTGCCAGTTCAGCACGGCGCTTGTCGCGGCCCAGCGCATACGCCACGCCCAGCGGTCCGTCACCCAGGCGTACGGCGCAACGCACCACGCTGGCTTCGCCCAAATTGAACGGGTTACCGGTGCCGCCCACGCGCCCACGCAGCATCACCATGCCAATTTCGGGTGGGCGTACCCGCTGCAATTGCGTCAGCAGGGTGCGCGCGGGCAACGCGGCTTCCAGCTCGGCCAGGGTGGCGCGTGCCAGCACCGCCAGCCAGGCAGCGCGGGCTTGCGGGTCGCTCGTCGGGGAATCACAGGTCATACAGAGGTGTCAATCAGTGGGTAAGCGCAGGGCAAGCATTTCGCCGGCCCGGTGGTCAAGCCCGCTAGTGCAACCCGGCAACATGAAGGATTGATGACAATCGATGTGATTCAAAACAGACACTGCAGAGAAACTGCTGCGCTGTCACAGGCACCGGGACGCGAGTTACTTGGCACTACCCCGGTAGGATTGGCTCATCGGCGTGATGGCCATTCCGGCGGGGATGGCGTTGCCAATGTATTTGATATAGACGAACACATAGCTGTCAACGATCCAATAATGATTATTGAATTTCACCACGTTGAACGTATGTGTGCCAGCGCTCACGGTGCATGAAAACACCTCCCATTGACTCGACAAAAGTCCAGCAATGAAGGGCGCACGACTCGCCGAAGCCTCCACGCAGGACTTTTTGTAATACAGATGTTTGGTGATGCCATAGTCCCAGCCATGGCTTACCAAATTCTGGTGAACCAGCGCGAGGGCATCTTCTGCGGTTTTCAAGGTGGCGGCATCCATACCGCTTGGCGTGTCGGACGAATAGGCAACACTGCCATACAGCAAATAAGGGGTGACTGCAGCGGCAGCGACACCAAACGCCACGGCAACGATCGGGAAAGGCATTGTGAACCTCCTGTTCTGGTTTCAATCAAGGTTTCAGGCCAGGATTCAAAAACTTGCGTGAATCGGCCAAGGGGTCATCAGATTCATGACTGCCCGCCGCTTGGCGGCCAACAGCGTCAACTGGCGCAATCCAGTGCTTGCCCAGCACGCACCCTGGGGGTGCAAAATACAACAAATGCATCCCCTCTCATCTTGATAATGGCCGAAAGGATTTTCAGCATTCACATGAAAACCGATTTCGCCTGAAGTCTGCATTTGTTGTCTGGCGAAGCACGAATCTGGCTCATTCTGAGTCGCCCGCTCGCTGGCGGACATCAGGGAAAACCCTTGTGTCATCCATGCGGCGAGCCGGCAAACCAACGCCTGGGCTGAATTTTCCAGCCACCGGCCAGGCTGCCGAAATCCGAATCATGTGCCCTGCGATGACGACATGGATGACTTTAATTAATGTAGCTGTTGATGCTTATTCATCAAACGCTGCAACCCAATTTACTATATATTTTTCATACAGAAAATGCCCTTCCAAGCCCTTTCCAACCAACCCCCCGGACGGCGCAGCGGGGTTTCGGTATGGCGTCAGATTGCCGACACGCTGACCACCGAAATTCATGACCGCGCCTATGCCGCCAGCGGTCGCCTGCCCGGCGAGGTCGAACTGGCGGCACGCTTCTGTGTCAACCGCCACACGCTGCGCCAGGCAGTTGCCAAGCTGCAAAGCGACGGCCTGGTGCGCGTCGAGCCGGGGCGTGGCATGTTTGTGCAGCACGAACTGCTTGACTACGCCTTGTCGCGGCGCACCCGCTTCAGCGAAAACCTGTTGCGCCAGGGACTGCTGCCCAGCAAGCAACTGCTCAGTGCGCGCGAGATGCCAGCCAGTGAGCGCGTTGCCCAAGGGCTCAAGATAGACAAAGGGGTTAGCGTGCTACGGGTTGAACTGCTTGACGAAGCCAACGACACACCCATCGGACTGGCCACCGCTTATTACCCGGCGCAGCGCTTTGCTGGGCTGCTGGAGATGCTGGGCATCGGCACGCGCACCAGCGACATCCTGAAACATTTTGGCGTGCAGGACTATGTGCGCGAACAAAGCCGCATCACCACCCAAATGCCCACCGAAGAAGTGGCGCGCCTGCTCAAGCAGTCCAGCTCGCGCGCGCTGCTGTGCGTGGAATCGGTTGATGTGGACCTGCAGGGCGTGCCGATCAAATTTGGCGAAACGGTGTTTTGCGGCGACCGGGTGCAGCTGGTGGTTGGCGCGGACGGTGACGCATGAGCGCACGTTACGCCATCTACTTTGCCCCGGCGCAAGATTCACCGTGGTGGTCGTTTGGCAGTCACTGGCTGGGCCGAAACGCCCGCAGTGGCGCTGCGCTGGCGCAACCGCTGCTCGCAGACCTGCCAGCAGCCGAACTGCAGCGCATCACCGAAGCACCGCGGGGCTACGGTTTTCACGCCACGCTGAAAGCCCCGTTCCGGCTGGCCGTTGGGTGCAGCGAGGCCATGCTGCGCGATCGACTGCAGGCGCTGGCACAAACCCAGCGACCGGTGGCGCTGCACCCCATGCAGGTCGCCCGTCTGGGTGATTTTGTCGCCATCGTGCCACGGCAACCCTCAGCAGAGTTGCTGGCGCTGGCGGGCCTCTGCGTGACCGATCTGGACGATTTGCGCGCCCCGCTGTCGGCAACTGAGCTGGCGCGCCGGCGCATCGCCCCGCAAGACACGCGTGCGCTGGAACTGTTGGCGCGCTACGGCTACCCGCATGTGCTGGAGCGCTTTCGCCTGCATTTCACGCTAAGCGGGCCGCTGGATGATGCCACCGCGCAGCGTGTGCTTGCCGCAACGGCAGCGCCGGTGGCACAGCTCAATGCAGTGGCACCCTTGTGGCTGGACCGCCTGTGCCTGTTTGTTGAACCCGAGCCGGGTGCGCCATTTCAATGCCGGGCCGAATGCCCGCTGGTGGGCGGCTGACCCACACCCGGTCAGATCACCGCTTTGCGCACGTGCGCCGAGATCAGGTCGATCACCGTCACGGTGACGATGATGATGACCATCACCGCGCTGGTCTGGGCGTATTGAAAGCTGCGCATGATGTCCCACAAAATCACGCCAATGCCGCCGGCACCGACCATGCCTACCACCGAGGCCGAGCGCACGTTGGACTCAAAGCGGTACAGCGAATACGAAATCCACAGCGGCAGCACCTGCGGAATCACGCCATAGACAATTTCTTCCAGCGCATTGGCCCCGGTGGCGCGAATGCCCTCCACCGGCTGCGTGTCGATCGACTCCACCGCCTCGGAAAACAGCTTGGCCAGAATGCCGGTGGTGTGCACAAACAGTGCCAGCACGCCGGCAAATGGCCCCAGTCCCACGGCCACGATGAACAGCATGGCAAACACCATCTCGTTGATGGCGCGCGCCGCGTCCATCAGGCGACGAATGGGCTGATGCACCCACCACGGCGCGATGTTGGATGAGGACAGCAGCCCCAGCGGCACGGCAAACACCACCGCCAGCGCCGTGCCCCACAGCGCAATCTCGACGGTGACGATCATCTCTTCAACGTAGATGCGCCAATCGCCAAAATTGGGCGGAAAGAAATCCGCCGCATAGGTGGCCATGTTGGCGGAATCGCGCAGCAGGTCGAACGGACGCATGTCCGCGCCTTTCCAGGAAAGCGCCAACAGCGCCAGCAGCACACCCCAGACCAGCATGCTCAGCAAGCTGGTGCGCGGCATCGACGCAACCGCTGCGGACGGCAACGCCGGCGCTCTGGCAGGCGCGCTCATGCCGGCACCTCACCCCCGACACGCAGCAGATGCGATGCCGAGCTCATCACTTGGCGCTGGCCAGTGCGGTCAGTTGCTTGTCGATGTCAGCCAATTTGGCTTGCTTGTCAGTGGCAGCCATACCGGCATCCGCCTCCACCTTGTTGCGGGTCTTGAACAGTTCCAATTGGCGAATCGGAATCAGCTGGCTGTTGCTCGAAGGGATAAAGCCCGACAGCTTGGAGAGTTTCATCAACGCGTCTTTTTCCGGCTGGCCGCCCTGGCCGTAGGTGAAGAAGAAATCGCGAATCTTGGCCTTGCTGGCCTCAGTCAGGTCCTTGCGCATCACCAGCGGGTCCGAAGGGATCAGCGGCGAAGTCCAGACGACGCGGATGTCATTGAACTTGGCGGGCGCATGCTCCTTGACCTTTTCCAGGTTTTCGCTGTTGTTGGTGGCCACATCGACCTGCTTGTTGGCCACCGCCATGGCATTGGCCTCGTGGTTGGCGGTGCGCGTGAGCTTGAACAAGGTCTTGGGGTCGGCCTTGTTCAGCGAAAACACGTAATAGCTCGGCACCAGAAAGCCGGAGGTGGAATTCGGGTCGCCGTTGCCAAACGACAGGTCTTTGCCCTGCTTGAGCACGTCGTCAAGCGATTTAAGCGGGCTGTCCTTGTGCACGATCAGGTGCGAGTAATAGCCTTTGGTGCCATCGGCGTTGGCCATCTGGGCAAACACTTCACCATTGGCGCGGTCCACCGCTTCCATGGCCGACTTGTTGCCAAACCAGGCCACCTGCACCTTGTTGAAACGCATGCCTTCGATGATGCCGGCGTAGTCCGAGGCAAAAAAGGCATTGACCTTCATGCCGGTCTTCTTGCTCATGGCTTCCAGAATCGGCTGCCAGTCGGACTTCAGGTTGGTCGATGACTCGGTTGAGATGATGCCGAAGTTGATTTCCTTCAGCTCCTGGGCAGCTACTGGGTTGATAGCTATCAGCGCAGCGCCAGCAAGGGCTGCAAGCAGTTTTTTGATCATAAAGTTTCCTTAGGTTAAAGAGCAGACATCAGACACAAAATCGGTTTCAGGCGGCGCGTGCCAGTGTTTCCAGTTCCGCCAGCGGCGCTGGCCAAACCAGATGGGGATGGGGATGCGGCTTGGCCTTGTCTTGCAGGCTGGAGATGTGGTCGCCCAGCGACAGGATGTCGTCCGCCTCAGCCCCGTACAAATCGCGCAGCACCGCCGGGGTCAGCCCGGCAGACGCGCCGTCATAAACCACCCGGCCCTGGTGCAGTGCCACCGTGCGCGCGCAGTACTTGATGGCCACGTTGACCTGGTGCAGCGACACCACCACCGTGCAGTTGTCTTCGCGGTTGACACGCGCCAGGATGTCCATCACCTTGCGCGACGATTCGGGGTCGAGCGAGGCAATGGGCTCATCGGCCAGCACCACCCGGGCCCCCTGCACCATGGCACGAGCGATGGCCGCGCGCTGCTGCTGACCGCCCGACAGGGTTGAGGCACGCTGGCCATGGCAGTCTTCAATGCCCACGCGACGCAACGCCTCTATGCCACGGGCCCGCTCGTGTGGGGTAAACCAGCGCAGCAGGCTGCGCCACAGTGGCAGGCGGTGCAGCGTGCCCACCAGCACATTGGTCAGCACTGGCAGGCGGCCCACCAGGTTGAACTGCTGGAACACAAAGCCGACTTCGGCGCGGGTCTGGCGGATGTCACGCGCGATCTTGCCGCCCTGCTGAACGGTCTTGTCAAAAATCCGGATCTGGCTGGGCGATGCGCCGTCGCCCGCCATCAAGCCAGCGATGTGGCGTAGCAGCGTCGATTTGCCCGAACCCGAAGCACCAATCAGCGCCACCATCTCGCCGGGCGCGATCGACAAATGGATGTCCTGCAGCGCGCGGCGGCCGCCGTGAAAGGTCTTGTTGAGTGCATTGATCTGAATGGCTGGAGGCATGCTGGTTCCTTGATGCGGGGCGAACCATAGCCGGGCAACATGACAAAGCTGTGTCGCGCGCGCGGCACATTGGCCAGACCACAACACCTTTAGAGGCCCGACTCAGCGCCGGGTGGACGCTGCATCGCTCACAATGTTGGCTGCGACCACGCTTGTCGTCGCCCGCACTTCCACACAAATCCATATGAAAACAGTGATCGGCATCAGCCTTGGCGCCAGCGCCCATGATTTTGAATTCACCACCACCCTGGCCGGGGTCGAGCTACAGGTCAAACGCCTGGGCACCGACGGCAGCCTGGCCAAAGCCACCAAGCTGCTCAAGTACTGGGACAAGCGCGCGGATGCCATTGGTCTGGGACTGCTCAAAGACCACTACAAGGCCGGCAAACACCGTTTCATTGACAAGGACAGCGCCCAGCTCAAGGACGTCGCCACCAGGGCGCCGGTAACTTTTGGCGGACCGCTGGGCGACATCCTGCAGGAGTGGGCGCTGCGCCACGCCCAGGTGTCGCTGGGGCATTACTTCAACAACGCGCGGGTGCTGTTTTTCTCGGGGCTGACCCATTACAAGCTGGCCATGAGCATGGCCGAGTACACCGACAACCTGCGCTTTGCCGACCCGATCAGCCAGCTCGGCATCCCCAAACTGCTGACCAGCCTGCAGGCGCTGCAACTCTACGCCAGCGGCGCGCATTACGTGCGTGACTGGTCGCTGCCCGCTGCCATGTCAAGCGGTCCGGTGAAGGAATGGACGCGCTTCTTGCTGCGCAAGGCGGTGCAAAAGGCCTCGGTGATCGTGGCCCCGGTGCATGAGCTTGACGAGTGCGGGCTGGAGGAACTGGCTGGCAAGACCATCATCACCTCCACCGTGAGCGACGAGCGCCTGGCGGTGCTGGCCGACAAGGGCGTGCACATGGTGATCGACGGCGCGCCAGTGCTGCAAGGCCACACGCTGGGGCCGGATCTGTTTGACGCGATGATCGTGGCCGCCACCGGTCGGGAGCCACAGCAGATTCACGAAGACGATTACCTGGAGATCATCACCGACCTTGCGCTTGAGCCGCGCATCCTCTACCCCAACGGCTTCAAGCGCATCAACCGCTTTGCCTTTGTCATCCACCCGCTGTCGCAGGAGTATTTCAAGACCGTCAAGCCGATTGAGCTGCTGTCGCAGGTGTCGCCGCCGGTGCTGATGAATTCGCTGGAAAAGATCATGGCCTACGCGCCGCCGTTTGTCTATTCGCGCATCAGCGGCATCGAGTCGCCCACCGGGGTGCAGGCCGAGGGCTGGTTGATTTCCGTGGGCGGCACACCCAAGGAGATCATGCGCCACAGCCCCGAATTCACCTACCGCCGCCTGCTCGATGCCGCCGACATGGCGAAACGGCTGGGCGCGCAGATCATGGGGCTGGGCGCGTTCACCAAGGTGGTGGGCGATGCGGGTGTGACGGTGGCCAAGCGCAGCCCGCTGCCGATCACCACGGGCAACAGCTACAGTGCCTCGGGGGCGCTGTGGGCGGCGCACGACGCGCTGCTGCGACTGAATTTGCTACCCGCGCCCAAGGGCAAACAGCGCATCCAGTTCAAGGCGATGGTGGTGGGTGCCACCGGGGCCATTGGCTCGGTGTGCGCACGGCTGATTGCCAAGGTGGCCGAAGAGGTGTATCTGGTGTCGCCCGAAACCGCCAAGCTGCTGGCCATCAAGGAGTCGATCTTGCAGGAAACCCCTGATGCCAAATTGTTCCTCTCGGCGCACGCCGACAAGGACATTGCCGAGATGGACATGATCGTCACCGCCACCTCGGGCGCAGGCAAAAAGATTCTTGACATCCGACTAGTCAAGCCCGGCTGCGTCATCACCGATGTGGCGCGCCCGCTGGACCTGCCGGCCAGCGAAGTGGCCAAACGACCTGATGTGCTGGTGATCGAATCGGGGGAAATCCAGCTCCCCGGCGAACACGTCCAGATGAAAAACATCGGCCTGCCCAAGGGCGTGGCCTACGCCTGCCTGGCCGAGACGATCGTGCTGGCACTCGAAGGCCGCTTTGAAAACTTCACCGTGGGCCGAGCCATCGAGTGGGAAAAGGTGCGTGAAATCTACAAACTCGGCCTCAAGCACGGCATGAAGCTGGCTGCCATCAGCGGTGTCAACGGACCCTTCAGTGAAGACGACATTGCCCGCGTGCGCGAACTGGCACTGGCCGCGCGCGCGCAAAGGGCAGCACCGGCGCCCAAGCCAGCGCGCCGCCAAAAGGCCGCTGCCCGGTTGCCTGCACCGGTTGCCAGCCCGGCGCTGCCCGCCAGGAAAACCCGTGCCAGAAAGACCGCGCCCGCCGCCACGACCTGAAGCGCCAGACACCCAGTCGGTCATGGCGCAGCAGGGTACATCAGCGTGCCTGTCATCACCGCGCCTGCTGGGTTTGCCGCCGCTGGTGTCTGCTGATACCCGGCTGCTGGTGCTGGGCAGTTTTCCCAGCGTGCGCTCGCTGGCGCAGCAGCAGTATTACGCCCATCCGCAAAACGCCTTCTGGCGGATTTTGCAAGCTATTTGGCCTTCTGACCCTTATTCAATAAGCGCTGACAGCTATGAAAAAAGATGCAAATGGCTGCTGCAACGAGGTCTCGGACTGTGGGATGTGTATGCCTCGTGCGAGCGCGCAGGCAGCCTCGACAGTGCCATTCGCACGCCACAGGTCAACGATCTGGCGACGCTGCGGGGCCACTGCCCGTACTTGCGTGCCATTGCCCACAACGGCGGCGAGAGCTGGCGACACGCGCGTCACAGCGCAAGCCTGGGGTTGCCGATCTACCGCCTGCCCTCCAGCAGCCCGGCCAATGCCAGCTGGCCCTTTGAGCGCAAACTGGCCGCCTGGCGCGAGGTGGTGGCAGCGGCGGGCTTGCTGTGACACCCAGCACCTACCCGATCAGGGAATTCAGGTTAAAAAGTAAAATCCCCCCGTGCTTAAACAAAGAACTCTTAAAACCCTGACGCGCGCCGTGGGCGTTGGCCTGCACAGTGGTCAGCGGGTCGAAATCACCTTGCGGCCAGCGCAGCCCGATACCGGCATCGTTTTTCGCCGCGTCGATTTGCCGCTGCCGGTGGACATCCCGGTGTCAGCACTGGCCGTCACCGACACCCGCATGGCTTCCACCATCTCCAGTGGCAACGCCAAAGTGCATACCGTGGAACACCTGATGTCGGCCTGTGCCGGGCTGGGTGTCGATAACCTGTATGTGGATATCACCGCCGAAGAAGTGCCGATTCTGGATGGCTCGGCGGCATCGTTTGTGTTTTTGCTGCAAAGCGCCGGTATCGAGCTGCAGAATGCACCGCGCCGCTTTGTCCGGCTGCTGGCCCCGGTGGAGGTGCGTCAGGGCGAGGGCAGCAACCAGAAATGGGCGCGGCTGGAGCCGTTTCACGGTTACCGGCTCAGTTTCGAGATTGACTTCAGCCATCCCGCAGTGGACTCCACCGGCCAGCGCGTGCTGTTTGACATGAGCAGTGGCTCGTATTCCAAGGACATCGCCCGCGCCCGCACCTTTGGCTTTACCAAAGACGTGGAAATGATGCGTGCCAACGGGCTGGCGCTGGGCGGCGGGCTCGACAACGCCATCGTGATGGATGATTACAAAGTACTCAACGCCGGTGGCCTGCGCTATGACGACGAGTTTGTCAAACACAAGATCCTCGACGCGATGGGCGATTTGTACCTGCTCGGCAAACCGCTGCTGGCCAGCTACAGCGCGTTTCGCTCGGGCCATGCCTTGAACAACCTGCTGCTACGCGAACTGCTCAAGCAGCCAGACGCCTGGGACGTGGTGACTTTCGGCGACGAAAAGCTGGCCCCGGACGGTTTTGCCAAGCTGGCGCGCGCCTGGTAGGTTCTCAAAAAAATATATTCACTGAGACGGGTATCCACCATGCTGCTGTTTCGCTGGACCATGTTGATGCTGCTGCTGGCGGCCATGGCTTCGTTTATTTTCTGGATCGGCACGGGCCAGGACCGCTACAAGCGCTGGGGTCTGAAACTGCTGAAATGGACGCTGATTGGTGCCTTCGGTTTTTTTGGCGTGCTGATCCTGGAGCGGCTGGCCTAGCCGTTATGCCCGAAAGAGTTGTTCCACATCAATGTGCCGCAATGCAGCGCAGGTGACACTGTCAGGATGACTACTGTCGAGATGGTCCATCAAGAACTCAGGAATGCCAGGATTCTGGTGGTTGACGACGATCCCGTGATGCGGGATTTTGTAGAAAGCCTGCTGAAAAGCCTGCACGTTCGAGACGTTCGGGTGTGCGCCGACGGCTACAGCGCGTTGAAACTCTTGCCGAGTTTTACGCCAAGCGTCATCGTGACCGATATTCACATGAAGCCCATTGGCGGCATTGAGTTTGTCCGCCAATTGCGCGCAAACCTGAATCCCGTTCGCCGGGCAATTCCTGTCGTTTTCATGAGTTCCGACTCCAGCCCTGAGACGCTCAAAAGCGCACTTCCCCTGGGAGCCTGCGGCTACATCGTGAAGCCGCCATGCCTGGAAACTTTGTGCCTAAAAATCGTGCAAGCATTGCACAGCAATCATTGAGCTGATGTGGCTGGCCAGCCCGCCCGGACTCTGGCAAGATGGATCTCATGCCCCAAACCCTGCCACCACTGATCATTGCCTTGCTGCAGCCGCAGCGCTACCCGGGAACGGTGGCGCAGGTCACGCTGGTTGAAACGCATATTTCTTGGGTGTTGCTGGCCGGTGATTTTGCGTACAAGGTCAAAAAGCCGATCAAACTGCCGTTTCTGGACTTCAGCACGCCCGCGCTGCGCCATCAGGCCTGTCTGGACGAGTTGCGGCTCAACCGCCGCTTCGCTGCCGACATCTATCTGGATGTGTTGCCCCTGTTCAACACACCGCAAGATCCGCAATGGAGCGGCGTGGGCGAACCGATTGACTACGCCGTCAGAATGCACCGCTTTGACGAAGACAGCCGGCTGGACCGCGTGTGCGCGCGCGGTGAACTGCAGCCCGCCCATTTGTCCAGCCTGGCCGCCACGCTGGCGGCATTTCACCAGTCAGCGGCGCGCGCCTCGCCTGACTCGCGCTTTGGCACACCGGCGCAGGTGATGGCCCCGGCGCGCGACAATTTTGCCGATCTTTGGCGTTGGCTGAACGACCCGCCGCAGCCGCCAAAAGCCACAACGGTGCAGGCGCAACTGAAGGCACTGGCCGCCTGGACCGAGGCGCAAGCGCACGCGCTGGCCGCACTGATGCAGGCGCGCAAGGCGGCAGGCTGGGTGCGCGAATGCCATGGCGACCTGCACTTGGCCAACCTGGTGCTGCTGGACGGCCAGGTGCGCCTGTTTGACTGCATCGAGTTCAACGAAGACCTGCGCTGGCTGGATGTGGCCAGCGATATCGCCTTCACCTACATTGACCTGTTGGCGCACGCTCAGCCCGGGCTGGCCAACTGGTTTGTCAACGAGGCACTCAGCCGCAGCGGCGACCCTGAAGCAGCGCTGCTGTTGCGCTTTTACGCGGTGTACCGCTGTCTGGTGCGGGCCAAAGTGGCCGCCATTCGCGCCCGCCAGGCGCAGGCCGGTGAGCGCGAAGTGCTGGCAGAAATCAACCTGGCGCAGGCACTGGCACGGCAGCAGCCACAGCGCCTGCTGATCACGCACGGCCTGTCAGGTTGCGGCAAGACCTGGCTGACCGACCGCTTGCTGCAACGCGATCCGCAGGCCAACACCTTGCGCCTGCGTGCTGATGTCGAGCGCAAGCGCCTGTTCGGTCTTGACATCAGCGCGCCCAGTGGCTCGGGCGTGAACGACGGGATTTACAGCGCCGACGCGCACACCCGCACCTACGACGCGCTGCACAGTTGGGCCGCGCACTGGCTGCGCGCGGGCTGGTCGGTGGTGGTGGATGCGACTTTTTTGCGCCACGCAGACCGTGAGCGCTTTCGCGCGCTGGCCCAGGCGACTGGCGCTGCGTTTGGCATTTTGGCACCGCAAGCCACGCCGCAACAGCTGCGCGAGCGCATCGTGGCACGCGCCGCGCAGGGGCAAGATGCCTCTGAAGCCACACTGGCGGTGCTGGCGCAACAACAGCGCGATATCGAACCCCTGCGTGCCGACGAACTGGCACTGACGCAGCCGCTGACTGCGTAGCGTCAGCGCTTGCTGCATCCCTTATTTGCCGTTGATGCCCAGCAGTTCAACTTCAAACAGCAGCGTGGCGTTGGGCGGAATCAGGCCACCACCGGCACCGCGCTCGCCGTAGGCAATGCTGGCCGGACAGGTCAATTTGGCCTTGCCCCCGACCTTCATGCGCTGCACGCCCTCGGTCCAGCATTTGATGACCTGGTTGAGCCCAAAGACGATGGGTTCGTTGCGCTTGTACGAGCTGTCAAACTCCTTGCCATCGGGGAAGGTGCCACGGTAATTCACCTTGACACTGTCGCTGACCTTGGGTGAGTTGCCAGCGCCGTCCTTGAGCGAGCGATAGACCAGCCCACTGGCGGTGACCACGGCACCCGGCTCTTTGGCGGCAGCCGCCAGTGTGGCATCGGCGGCCCAGCTGTTTGCCAAAAGGGACAGCAAGCTGGTTAAAAAGGCAATTTTCAGAGCAGTATTCATGGCGGGAAAGGGAGTCAATCAAGCGCCGGATTGTCGCTGGCAGCGGCGCCTGCGACGGCCTTGTACAGGCTTTTTCGGCCAAAATATCTGCGCTATGATGTAACGCAAGGTCGGGGCTGCTGCGCAGCGAGTGTGCGCAGTGCAATACGACCTTGTCAAACCACCAAAAAAATGCACTGTATGCGCAACCCCTTTGCTTCTCTTGTGGGCGTTTTGCTGCTGCTATTGGGTCAGGCGGTGCAAGCCGGTGACAGCATTACCTGGGGATTGGTCAATTTTTCGCCTGCCAACCTGTCGCGCACCGACTTGGCCCGCGCGCTGATCATGGAAAAGCTGACCGACTACACCCACGAGCCCATCAACGCCCCCATTCCCCGTATCGTCAGCGAAATCAAGTCGGGCGCGCACTGGTGCTGGGCGGGTGCCATCAAAAACGAGGAGCGCGAGGGGTTCTCCTACCTGTCGATGCCGTTCATTTTTACTTTTCCGCAACGCATCATCGTGCGCCGTGACCGTCAGGGCGAATTTGCCGCGCGCAGCCCGTTGTCGCTGCAGGCGCTGCTGCAAGACCCTGCACTGCACACCAGTGTGGCGCGCGACCGCGTGTACAGCTCGGCCATTGATGCACTGTTCAAGCGCTATCCACCGCCGCAGGTGACCAGCAGCATCGCCGAGGCGGTGCAAATGCTGCTGGCCGGTCGGCTCGACTATGTGCTGGAAGACGCCGGCGTGGCCAAGATCCACGCGCAGCAGCTGGGCCAGGCGCAGGCCCTGGTGGCGCTGAGTTTCAAGGAGATGGCTGGGCTGGTTCAAGGGCGCGTGATGTGCCCCAAAAATGAGTGGGGCAAAAAAGTCATCGCCGATATCAATGCGGTGCTGCGCCAGGAACGAGGCAGCACGCGCTACCGTCAGATCGTCGAGGCCTACCACGACCCTGACGATCAGCGTGCGCTGCGCCAGCTGTATGACGACGTATTTCTGACGGCTGAGTGAGTGTGCCGTGGTGCAGCTCCCCACCCCTGCCGAAGAACCCGACGCGCGGGCATCGCCAGCCACCACCTCGATCGCCAATCGCTTGCTGCAGATCATTTTTGTGGTGTATTTCGGCATCACGCTGGTCGTGACCCTGGTGCAGCTGTATTCCGAATACCGCCATGCTGAAGGCCGCGTCCATGCTGAAATCGAGGCCATGCGCCAGACGTTCGGCCCCGGCATTGCCAACGCCATGTGGCGCTTTCAGCAGGACGTGCTGCACGGCATTTTGCGCGGCATGAGCGCATTGCCCACCGTGGCTGGGGTCAAGGTGCTCGACCAGAACGGACAACTGGTCAGCGCGGTGGGCACAGTGCTGGATGCCCAGGGTCAGCCGGCACTGGCTGGCCCGGACGGCGCGTTGCAACCGATGGTGGCTGAACAAGGTTTTTTTACGCGCAGCGTGGGACACGGGTTCGCCGTGATTTATGTCGATGAACGCAACCAGCCACGCCAGATTGGACATTGGGTGGTTTACTCCAACCCCGGGGTGGTGCTGCAGCAGGTGCAGTTTGGTTTTTTGCTTATCTTTATCAGCGCCGTCATCAAGACGCTGGCGCTGTGGCTGATTTTTTTATATGTGGTGCAGCGCTGGCTGGGCCAACCCTTGCGCCAGCTGACCGACTTTGTTGCCCAGATCGACATCCATAACCTGGGCGACAAGGCCTTTGTGCTGCAAGACCAGCCGCGCCACGAGTTGCATTTTTTGGCTGACAGCGTCAACAACTCGACCCGCAAGCTGCGCCACTCGATTGAGAACAACCAACGCCTGTACCACAGACTATTAGAGGAACAGCAGGCCCTGAAGTCACTCAACGAAACGCTGGAGCAGCGGGTGGCGCAGCGCACCGTGCAGTTGCAGCAGGCCAACCGCCAGCTCGCCGCACTCAGTGCCACCGACGGGCTGACCGGGCTGGCCAACCGGCGCCACTTTGACGAAGTGCTGGCCATTGAATGGAGCCGGGCGCAGCGGCTGGGCCAACCGCTGACGCTGGCCATGCTGGATGTGGACTGGTTCAAACTGTTCAACGACCATTACGGCCATTTGGCGGGCGATGAATGCTTGCGTCAGGTGGCACGTTTGATGCAGGGCAGCGTGCGCCGCGCCGGTGATCTGGTGGCGCGCTATGGGGGCGAAGAGTTTGCCATCATCGCGCCAGGTCTGGACAGCCGCCAGGCACGCAGCATGGCCGAGGCCGTGTGTGCAGCAATTGCCGAACATGCCATGCCGCATGCCCTGTCGGAATTTGGTTGCGTCACGGCAAGTATTGGCGTGGTCTCGCTACTGCCCCGGCAGGACGACAGCGCCGCTGCTCTGCTGGCGTTGGTTGACCAGGCGCTGTACCGCGCCAAGTCCGCCGGGCGCAACCGTGTGGAACAGGGCCACAGGCCATAACCGCACAGAAACCGGGGTTACCACGCCTGCTGGCATCACCCGCCTGAGTTTCAATTGCTCATTATTATGTAGCTATGCACGCTTTTTCAGAAAGGGTTGCAGGCCAATTTCATGTAAAAACCGTCAACACCCCGGTGTAGCCGTAAACATGGTTTCGGGCGATCTCGCCACCGGCAAAAAAGCCCACCAGCGGTACATCGCCCAGGGCCCGGCGAATGATTTGCAGCTCGGCGCTGGGTGCGCCAAAGTGTGGGCCGCCGCGTCCGGCGCAACTCACGTACACCGCGCCGGCAATGCTGCGCGATGCGGCTGTGGCCGTGCCTTCACCGGCTGCTGTCAGCCCCGCGACGGCGGGTAACAGCAGTTCCTGGGGCTCCAGTTCTTCGCGGATTTCGGTGCAGACGCGCATCAGGTCGGCCCGCGCGGCCTGGGCGTTGCGCTGGCAAAACGCCAGCGTCATGCCGTCGCTCACGCGCGATGCCACGGCGATGCCGCCGCGCGCGGGATCAAGGCCAATGATGTGGCGCACCATCACGTCGCTGCCGAAGTTGCCGGTTTGCGTGACGCTGGGCAGGTCGCGGGTGCTGTTCGGTGAGCTGGCAGCGGTCAGGCCCACCAGCGTGGCACGCACCGCCTGCAAGGCAAGTTGCGGCTCCTGCAGCGACACCTTGAGCTCGCGCAGCATGACTTCCAGCGCCGGTTCACCGTCGAGCGCCAGCACCACGTTCAGGTCGGCGGCGGTCACCCGGTGCGCCCGCGCCAGCGGCAGGCAGCCCTGTGTGACGCGTGACACCAACGCTACGTCGGGCCCAAAGGCCACGCCGCTCAGGCCGCCGCCAAATACCCCGCTGGCCGCGCCCTGGCCGCTGACGTTGCCGTTGCCCGAGATGGCAAACTGCAGCGCCCGGCCTCGGCTGCTGGAAAGTCCGCCAAACACGTAACCTGCTTCGGTGCGGTCGGCCAGCTCGGTGATCAGTTCGGGCAGTTCGGGGGTCTGGGCATCGGCATGCACCAGGGCGGTGTGCGCCGCAAACCCCAGCCCCAGCGGAGCCACCCCGGAAAACACCCGGTATTGGTCGGTCGGCAGCTCGCACAACATCAGCACCAGCGCGGGCTGGTCAAAATACTCGATGTTGTTGGAGGCCACGCCAACCCCCACCGTGCCGGACCAGTCGGTGATCTCGGGTAGTTCGGCACTCAGGTGCGCCAGCAGTTCCTCGGCCTGCCCGGCGTAATGGTCGGTGATGTAGAGCAGCCCCAGCGTTGGGCAACTGGCGCAGGCGGGCTGCGCCAGCTGCGCACGCAACTGCGCCAACACCAGATCGGCGGCGGTGCGCCACTGTGGGTGAGTGGCGTGGGCGTAGGGAAACAGTTTCATGCAGCGCCCAGGTGGCAAGGGGTGCGGCAAGCGGACAGCAGTGCCTGGGTCAAACCGGGGCTCAGCGCCCGCGCGGCGCTGTTTTGACAGCGGGCTTTTTGGCCACCGCTTTAGTCGCCGTCTTGCTAGCGGTTTTTGCAGCGGCTTTTTTGGCTGCAGCCGCTTTGGGCTCAGCAACCGCTGCGATTTGTTTGGTGGCTTCCTTGGAAACCCCTTTGGCCATTTCCTTGGCAAGGTTTTTGCCCATGTCCATGGCCGCATCCATGGCAGTGGTTTTACTGGCTTCTTTCATGGCGCTGGCGGCGATGGTCTGAAACTGCTGTGTCAGCGACGACCACAAATGCATCGGGTCCACCAGGCCGGCCATGGCCGCAGCGGCGGCGGGCTTGGCGACGTCGCCAACCTTTTTGGCGATTTCTTCGGTTTGCCGGGCTGCATCGGCCACGCTCTCAGCGGTCGAGGCGGCTTTTTCGGTGACCTTTTGCACGCCCGAATACACCGTATCAGCGGCCTTGAGCTTGAAAGCGTTGGCAATGTCGCCCAGGTTGAAGTTCATGCCCTTGAGCGTGGCGAGCGTCATTTTTTGCACTTCAAGGGCCTGGATGGTGGCCGCCAGTGCCTTGGAATTCTGGTCAAGCCAGAAATGCACCGCCTTGAGTTCGTCGATGCGTTTTTCCAGGTCTTCAACGCTCAAGGTGGGCGCAATCCAGTTGGCCATGTTGGGCATTTGTGGCACCGTTTGCGAGGCGCTTTTGGCCAGGTTTTGCAAAAACTCAAAACCAGGGACGAATTTGCCGAAGCCGCCGTTTTGTGAATCGCTCATCAATTTCTCCGTTGTGGGTTGTCAAAGCTGTCAGGGCTGCAGCTTACTCCAATGCGAGCGAGTCAGATAGCCGCTGGGTGCAAGCGGCGCGACGGTCGCACCGCCGACATGCCCGCCACCATCTCCAGCCCCTTGAGCGCCTGGCTGCTAAAGCGTGCTTTTTGTGGCTTGCGGTCTTGCAAAAAGTCGTGCTCGCGCATGCTGCCCAGCACGCGTGACACGGTTTCAGGCGCGGCATCGACGATGTCGCTCAAATCGGCCAGAAACGGCACCGGGCAATCGGCCACCGAGCCACTGCCGGCCTGGCGCCCCTGGGCAAACATCAGCAACAAGGCCTTGATGCGCTGCGCCACCGGCCCCGAGCGCAGCGTGACCACCTCGCGGCAGCGCTGGTGCGCCACCACCACGGTTTCCATCAGGATCTGCATCATCGGCTCGCCAGTGGCCGCAACCGGGGTCAGCTGGCTGTCGATCAGCGCGCGCAGGCTCAAATGGTCGTTGGTGCCGGCCCACTGCTCCACACCAATCACATCACCGGGCAGCGCCAGGCGCACAAAGCGGCTGGCTTCGCCTGGCGGCGCGCTGTCGATGCGCAAGGCACCCGAGGCCACCCGCCACAGCGGGCGGCTGGCATCGGCGGCCAATACCTCGCGGGCATCGAGGTACAGGCAAGTGGTGTCACGGCTTGAGGTCTTCATGGTTTCTCCAATCTATTGGCTAAATTAGCCTTTAGCCCTTATGGATAAAGCGCTGGCAGCTATCAATAATGAATCTGCCAGCGATCCAGGCTATCGGGCAGTTTGGGCTTAAAACTTCACATTCAAGCCCACATACACGGATCGTCCCATACCCGGCACCGCTGTGCCCCACTGCGGATAGTTGGGCAGCGCCGGGTTGCTCATGGTGGTGCCCTGGCCGGTATAAACACCGCCGGTGGGCAGGTAGTAGAACTTGTCAAACAGGTTCTCGATGCCAAAGTCCACCCGCATTTGCTTCCAGCTGTAGCTGGTGCGCAGGTTGACCAGACCGTAACCCGGGGTTTTGACTTCGTTGCGCATGGTCGAGACATCGGTCTTGGCTTTCACGCCCACCAGTTCCAGGGAGTTGTCCCAGTTGCCGGTCTTGTGCGTCACGATCAGTTTGGCATTGAGCGGCATGATGTTGTACAGACCGTCGCCGGTGTCTTCATTGCTGCCGTGGGTGTAGTTGAGCAAGCCCCTCAGGCCGAAGTCACCCATCGCAGTTTTGGCCAAAGGCATATAGCCCGACAAGTCCACGCCGTACAGGCGCGCCGACTGGTTGACGTAGCGCAGCACGCTGAACTTGTTGATCACCGGCACGGCAGTCGGCGCGTTGGTGGTGGCGTTCCACTGCTGGGCATCGATGTAATCGCTGACCTGGGTGACATACGGCGTGGCCTTGAAGCCCCAGCTGCGGTCTGCGGCGTGCCAGTCAAAGGTGGCTGAGAGCGTATTGGCTGACTCGGGTTTCAGGTCGGGGTTGCCAACGTAGCCGTTGCCGTCGCCAACAAAGTTGTTCATCAGCGCCGCCATCTGCCAGGTGGACCAGGGAAAGCGCTCATAGACGTTGGGTGAGCGTACCTTGTGGGCGTAGCCGAATTCGATCTCGTAGCTGGGGCTGGCGGTGTAGCGGGCCATGGCGGTCAGGTCCACGTTGGTGTCGCTGCTGGCGTGGCTTTGGGCGTTGAAGGCATCGGCGTCACGCTTTTGGTAGCTGCACATCTGGGTTGGTGGCGTGCCAGTGCAATTCATGCTTGGGTTGTAGCCGCTAGCCCGCCCTGCATCCATCTTCACCTGTTCGACACGGGCACCAACAAGCGTCATCCAATGGTCGTTTTTGCGGGCTTCCCACTCGGCGTAAACCGCAGCGCGGTCACGCTGGCCATCGGCGATGTTCCAGAACGTGCCCGGCGACATGCCTGCCCCGGACGGGGTCCACCAGTCATTGATGCGGTACTGCTGCAGTTCGCCGCCGACGCGTAGCAGGTCTTGCGGGTTGAGCTGGATGCCGGCTTTGACGCTGGCACCGGTGGTTTTGCCCTCGGTGTACATCGGCATGCCGGCGGCGCAGTCGCCGCTGATCGGGCTGCAGGGAGTGCCATTCAAGGCCGTCGAGCCGCCCGAGCCCGTGACTACGCCGTTGATGGTCTTGCCGCCATACCAGTAGCGCTTGTCGGCACCGAAGTCCATGAAGTGGTCAACCTTCTCGTGGTAGATGCGCGCTTCCACCTGACCCCAGTCGAATTCGCCCAGGTAACGCAGGTTGACGCTGTTTTGCTGGTTGTCCAACATGTCCATACGTTGGCTCGGGTAGAGCTGGAACGGCATGTCCTGCACGCCAAGTTTGGCCTCAAACA
>JAIFMT010000184.1 GCA_020048295.1 Rhodoferax sp. | reverse complement strand
GGTTGCAGTACAGGTTGTCAAAGTACAGCGGGTACTTGCGAAACGCCGTGCTCAGCGAGGTGCCGGTTTCGACATCGGTGCGGATGTCGTTAAGCAGCCGGGTCACGCTTGGGTTGGGGTTGCCGCGCCCGACAATGTCAAACGCCTGCAGCAGTGGTACACCGGCCTTCATCATGGTGGCGAGCTGGCGCGTGAAGATTGCCATGTCCTTGGGCTTGATGGACTTGCCCCCGCTGGTGCGGCGTTTCTTGATCTTGGTGGGCATCACGCCCTGGCGGCGCAATGCGGCTTGCACCTGGTTTTCGCCACCGGCACGCGTCTCACCACGCACCTGCTTGCCGTTGCGGTCCTTGCCTTCCCATTCATAGACCATCTCTTTCGGGCCTTTGGTTTTTTCAGTTGCCATGGTGTGATGCCGCTAGTTAGTTGGAATGGTGGGTGTTTGAACTGGCTATTCGTTGGAACAAGCCAGTACTTCTTCAAGCGAGGTCAGCCCTATTTTCACCTTTTGCAGTCCCGACTCGCGCAACGTGCGTACGCCCTCACGTCGGGATTGTTCAGCAATTTCCATGGCGCTGCCGTCGCGCAGGATGATGCGTTGAATTTCCTCGCTGACCGGCATCACCTGGTAAAGCCCGACGCGGCCCTTGTAGCCGTTGTTGCAGGCGCTGCAGCCCACCGGGTGATAGGGTTTCCAGCTGTCGTCGAGCTCTTCGGCTTTGAAGCCAGCCTCCAGCAGGGTTTTTTGCGGAATGTCGATGGTGGTTTTGCAGTTGGCGCACAGGCGCCGTGCCAGCCGTTGCGCGGTGATCAGCAGCACGCTCGACGCGATGTTGAACGGTGCCACCCCCATGTTACGTAAGCGCGTCAGCGTCGAGGGGGCATCATTGGTGTGCAAGGTGGATAGCACCAGATGCCCGGTCTGCGCCGCCTTGACGGCAATATCAGCCGTTTCCAGGTCACGAATTTCACCCACCATGATGATGTCCGGGTCTTGCCGCAGGAACGAACGCAGCGCGGCGGCAAACGTCAGTCCTGCCTTTTCATTGACGTTGACCTGATTCACGCCGGGCAGGTTGATTTCCGAAGGGTCTTCCACCGTGGCGATATTCACGCCCGGTTTGTTGAGCAGGTTCAGACACGTGTAAAGCGATACCGTTTTGCCCGAGCCGGTGGGGCCCGTCACCAGAATCATGCCGTAAGGGCGGTTGATGGCGTGCAGCAGGCGCTCTCTTTCGGCTGCCTCATACCCCAGGGCATCAATGCCCATCTTGGCACTGCCAGGGTCCAGAATGCGGATGACGATTTTTTCGCCAAACAGGGTGGGCAGTGTGCTGACGCGAAAATCGATCACCCGTTCGGGCCCGATCTTGAGCTTCATCTTGCCATCCTGGGGCACGCGCTTCTCCGCGATGTCCATCTTCGAGATCACCTTGATGCGTGATGCCAGCTTGTCCTTGATGGCAATCGGTGGCGCGGCAATTTCGCGCAGTTCCCCGTCAATGCGAAAACGCACCCGGTAGTTGTGCTCGTAGGGCTCAAAATGCAGGTCCGAGGCGCGCATGCTGAAGGCATCAAGCAGCATTTTCTGCAGGAATTTGACGACAGGCGCATCGTCCACCTCTGAGGTGGCGCTCGGGGCGCTGTCAACGACGGGCTCGCTGGCCAGATCGTCAAATTCATAGTCACTACCGACGATGGTCTCAATGGACTCGGTGGCCGTGGTCGATTGCGCAGCAACCATTTTCAGCAACTTGTCGTACTCGGCAATCACCCAGTCCGCATTGAGGCGGGTGGCAAACTTGATTTTTTCAACCGCTTGCTGATCCGAAGGGTCGGCGGTGGCCACGATCAGCCGGTTGGGCCGCTTTCCCAGCACCACTAACCGGTAGTCCTGGCAAATTTTGGGGTCCAGCAGCCCCTTGGGCAGGCGCGCTGGATCAACAGCATCAAGATCAATCAGCGGCACGGCAAAAGCCTGTGACAGGGTGTGCGCCAGATTCGCCGCCGAGACGGCACCCGAGCCCGTCAATTCGGCAATGAAGCTCGACCGTTTCGCTTGCGCCTTGCGGTAAATCTCCTCGGCAGACTTTTGCTGCAGCATGCCGGCCATGACGAGTGTTCGCCCCACGCCCGGCAGGGCAATGCTTTCATGGGGATCGAGGGTGGTTTCGGCGGCACTCATAGGGCGTGAATGTACTACTTGAACCGCCCATTTTTACCCAGGCTCAGTCGTTCGTGAAGCGACTGGCGCAAAAGCAGCACGGCGCTGACACCGAGTGTTGTTTTGCCGGGTTATTGGCCAGTTTTGTCAAACTTGGCGATATGCTACATCATCAATAGCTTTCAGCCGTTTAGCAGAAAGGGCTAGAGGGCTAAAACATCAGCAAACGACGGACGCCACCAGACACGGCCGTCTGGTCGCGGTGTGCGCTCAGGCCCCCAGAAAATGCTTGCGGTAGCGCGTTGGCAAGTCGGCAATGCGCATCAGCATGGGCAGATCGGCGGTGTTGAAGTCAGGGTCCCAGGCGGGTGCACCGAGCACCTTGGCACCCAGGCGCAAATAGCCCTTGATCAAGGCTGGCGGCTCAACGTCCAAGCTAGCGTCAAAGCGCTCCACCGGCAGCGGCAGGCGCGGGCGCACCTGGTATTCGATAGCCGCGAGGTGGGTTTGCTTGACCTTGTTCCAGATGCTGGCAGCCATGTCGCCGCTGACCACACCGTTGTAGAGCATCGGAATGCTGGCACAGCCGACCATCGTGTCGAGCTGGTTGCGCACCATGAACTCGGCCAACGCACCCCACAGTGCCATGATGACACCGCCATTGCGGTAGTCGGGGTGCACGCAGCTGCGCCCCAACTCCACCATCCGTGAGCGGATGCTGCGCAGGCGGGTCAGGTCAAATTCGGTGTCGCTGTAGGTGCTGCCCACGCGTTTGGCCTGCTCCGGTGTCAGCACGCGGTAGGTGCCAACCACTTCGCCACTGCTGCTGTCGCGCACCAGCAGGTGTTCGCAGTAGTTGTCAAACAGATCGACATCGTGCCCGGGTACCGATGTATTCAGGCGGGCACCCATTTCAGTGGCAAAAACACGGTATCTCAGTCGCTGAGCGGCGCGTACGTCGTCGCCATGGCGGGCCCAGGAACAGCCAGCGGATCAGGTCGATGAAGTGACCCCCGTGGAAAATTCACTTCGGACAGGGGAAACACCGGGTTGGGAAGTTCGTTCATGGCTGACTCCTTGTGGGCTTGAAGGGCGTTCTGTGGGTGCTATGCGCACTCGCTTGACGCCATTCTGAAAGCCAGCCATGACATCTTCAAGGCGATTTGATGGCATCTGCGTGACAGCCATCAAATGGGTGCCGCCAATCCTCAGGCCAGCAGCGCCTGGGCAAATTCGCGGGCGTTAAAGGTTTCCAGGTCTTCGAGTTTTTCGCCGACACCGATGAAATACACCGGAATGGGGCGCTCGCGGGCTATTGCCGCCAGCACGCCACCCTTGGCGGTACCGTCGAGCTTGGTGACGATCAGCCCGGTGAGGCCCAGCGCATCGTCAAAAGCTTTGACCTGTGACAGCGCGTTTTGCCCGGTGTTGCCATCAATCACCAGCAAGACCTCATGCGGCGGGGTGCTGGCCGGCGTGCCATCCAGCGGGCCAGCCTTTTGAATCACCCGTTTGATCTTTTTCAGCTCTTCCATCAGGTGCAGTTGTGTGGGCAAGCGCCCGGCGGTGTCCACCAGCACCACATCGCGGACCCGCGCGCGCCCGGCGCTGACTGCGTCAAACGCCACGGCGGCCGGGTCGCCACCGTCCTGGCTGATGATATCGACGGTGTTGCGGTCAGCCCACACGCCGAGCTGCTCGCGCGCGGCGGCACGAAAGGTGTCCGCAGCGGCCAGCAGCACGCTGGCCCCCGAGTCGGCCAGATGCCGGGTGAGCTTGCCAATCGAGGTCGTCTTGCCAGCACCGTTGACCCCCGTGACCATGATCACGGTCGGCGTGAACTGGCCGATCACCAGCGGCTTTTGCAGTGGTGTCAGCAGATGTGTCAGCGCATCAATCAGCAGACCTTTGACGACCGCTGGCTGGGTGGTGCCGCTGTCCATGACGCGAAATTTCAGGTCCACCAGCAGAGCGGCAGTCGCCTTGGTGCCGGCATCGGCCAGCAGCAGCGCCGTTTCCAGGTCTTCGTACAGCGCATTGTCAATCTGTGCGCCGGTGAATACCGTGGCCAGGTTGGCTCCGGTTTTACGCAAGCCGGCTTTGAGCTTGTCCATCCATGATTGGCGCGGGGCTGGCTCGTCCGCCGTGGTGCTGGCTGTTGCAGCCACACCCGCTGGAACAGCGGCTACGGGCAAATCTTCTCTCAGCGTGCCCCGGCTTGCCGCCGCCGGCGCAATCACGCCCTTGGGCGGGGTGGTGGGCGCTGGCGGTGGTGGGGTCGGCGCCGCCACGTCAATGGCAGGCTGGTCTTTGGCGAGGAACTTTTTCTTGAAGAAACTGAACATGTTTGGGCTTCGTGGTGTTTCGGCATTCTATGAAACCGGCGCGATCGCCCTCTTGACGGGGATCGTGATGATGGTGCCGCCACGGCACGCGGCTACCATCAGCATGGTTTTCCTAGTTTCATCGTCTGGTGTCCTTGCGCAGACATGAAGGTCTTTATCCGTCAACAACTGCAGCTGTTCCCGATGAAAAGTGACATCACCTCCCCCAATCGCAAACCGGCGCGAGCGCGCTTGGTGCAAACCCACGAGGTGCGCATCATTGGCGGTCAATACAAACGCCGCAAACTCCCCGTCGCTGACAGGCCGGGGCTGCGCCCCACACCCGACCGGGTGCGCGAGACGCTGTTCAACTGGCTTGGCCAAGACCTGAGCGGCTGGCGTTGTCTGGATGCCTTTGCTGGCACCGGTGCGCTGGGGTTTGAGGCTGCCTCGCGCGGTGCCAAAGAGGTGCGACTGGTGGAACTGGATGCGGCGCTGGTGGCACAACTCAAGCGCATTCAGGTGCAACTCAAGGCTGAAGTGGTCCAGGTGCTGCGCGGTGATGGCGTGGCAGCGTTGCGCAGCCAGACACCGGGCAGTCTGGATTTACTGCTGCTCGACCCGCCGTTTGACTCAAGCTTGTTCGAGCCGGCCGTGGCCGCGGCGGCGCAAGCGCTGTCAGACACCGGTTTCGTTTACCTGGAAGCCCCGGAACGTTGGTCAGATGAACGTCTGCAGCCATTCAATCTGCGTTTGCACCGGCACCTGAAAGCCGGCGCGGTCCACGCCCACTTGCTGGTGCGCGCTGCTTGATGGGGACTTGACAACGTTTTAACGGCTTACATGATCGAATAATTTGGCCCGCCGCCGCCCTCGGGCGTCACCCAGACGATGTTTTGCGTCGGGTCCTTGATGTCGCAGGTTTTGCAGTGCACGCAGTTTTGCGCGTTGATCTGCAAGCGGTCCTTGCCGTTGTCGTCCTGGACAAATTCATACACGCCAGCCGGACAGTAACGCGCCTCGGGCCCCGCGTATTTGGCCAGGTTGATGCTGACCGGCACGCTGGCATCTTTCAAGGTCAGGTGCGCCGGCTGGTTTTCCTCGTGGTTGGCGCTGCTGATGAACACGCTGGAGAGGCGGTCAAACGTCAGGCGGCCATCGGGTCTGGGGTAGTCAATTGGCTGGCATTGCGACGCCGGTTTCAGGTAGGCATGGTCAGGCTGGTCGCGGCGAATCGTCCACGGCATATTGCCGCCTAGTGTGAACTGCTCCAGTCCGTTCATCAGCGTGCCCACGCGTAGGCCGTATTTGAACCAGCTCTTGAAATTGCGCGACTTGTTGAGTTCGGTGTAAAGCCAGCTGCTCTTGAACGCCTCGGGGTAGGCGCTCAGTTCATCTTGCGACCGGCCGGCGCTGACCGCCTCAAACGCGGCTTCTGCAGCCAGCATGCCCGACTTGATGGCGGCGTGGCTGCCCTTGATGCGGCTGACATTCAGGTAGCCCGCATCGCAGCCCACCAGCGCACCGCCGGGGAACACGGTTTTTGGTAGGGATAAAAGGCCTCCCGCCGTGATGGCGCGGGCGCCGTATGCTATTCGTTTTGCAGTGACTTCACCCTTGGAATTTTCCAGATACCAGCGGATGTTGGGGTGTGTCTTCCAGCGCTGGAATTCTTCAAACGGACTCAGGTACGGGTTGCTGTAATTCAGGCCAGTGATGAAGCCCATGGCGATCTTGTTGCCTTCCATGTGGTACAGGAACGAGCCACCATAAGTTTTGTCATCCATCGGCCAGCCGGCGGTGTGCAGCACCAGTCCTGGCTCGTGGCGCGCTGGGTCCACCTCCCAGAGCTCCTTGATGCCAATGCCGTAGCTCTGCGGGTCGCAACCTGCGTCGAGCTTGAATTTTTCGATGAGTTGCTTGCCCAGGTGGCCGCGCGAGCCCTCGGCAAAGAGGGTGTATTTGCCCAGCAGTTCCATGCCAAGCTGGAAGTTGCCGCCAGGCTCGCCATTTTTCTCGACCCCCATGTTGCCGGTGGCGACACCCCGGACCGCACCCGATTCGTTGTACAGCAATTCAGCAGCGGCAAAGCCGGGGAAGATTTCCACCCCCAGTGCTTCGGCCTGTGTGGCCAGCCAGCGGGTCAGCGCGCCCAGGCTGATGATGTAGTTGCCGTGGTTCTGGCTGCACTTGGGCAAGAACATGTTGGGGGTGCGGTACGCGCCGCCTTCGCTTAAAAACAGCATCGCCTCGTCGGTCACCGGCTGGTTCAAAGGCGCGCCCATGGCCTTCCAGTCGGGAAACAGCTCGGTCAGCGACTGGGGGTCAAGCACTGCGCCCGACAGGATGTGTGCACCCGGCTCCGAGCCTTTTTCCAGCACCACCACCGACACCTCTTTGCCAGTTTCAGCGGCGCGTTGCTTGACCCGAATGGCCGCAGACAGCCCGGCCGGGCCGGCACCTACCACCACCACGTCGTATTCCATCGATTCACGCGGTCCGAACTGAGCCAGGATTTCTTGCGGGGTCATGGTGTGTCTCGCTTGATAATGAGTAAGGGAAGCCGCCCGTCAGAGCAACCTCAACAGGCAGAAATGTTGCAATTCTAGGCGGCGTAAATTGCGCATAATAGAACGGTCGTTCTATAAAAATGGAGAATCAAAAATGGCTTACAACATCGATTTGTCGGGGCGGGTTGCCTTTATTACCGGTGCCTCGGGCGGACTGGGTGCGCAATTTGCCCGCACCTTGGCCAGTGCCGGTGCCGCCGTGGTACTGGCCAGTCGCCGCATCGAAAAACTCAAGGAATTGCGCGCACAGATTGACGGCGAGGGCGGTGACGCCCATGTGATCGAGCTGGATGTGACCAGCCACGCCTCCATCAAATCAGCGGTGGCACATGCCGAAACCGAGGTGGGTTCGATCGATATTCTGGTCAACAACTCCGGCGTCAGCACCAGCCAGCGCCTGCAGGACGTGGAGGGCAGCGACTTTGACTACGTGTTTGACACCAACGTCAAGGGCGCTTTTTTTGTGGCGCAACATTGTCAATGTCGCATCGGCCGCAGGTTTGCGCGTGTTTCCAAAAATTGGCGTGTATGCCATGAGCAAGGCGGCGGTCATCCAGATGACCAAGGCCATGGCACTTGAATGGGGCAAATTTGGCATCAATGTGAACGCGATTTGCCCAGGCTATATCGACACCGAGCTCAACCACGCCCATTGGCAAACCGAGCAGGGCCAAAAGCTGATCCAGATGCTGCCGCGCAAGCGCATCGGGCAGCCGCAAGACCTCGATGCCTTGCTGGTGATGCTGTGCTCGGACCAAAGCCACTTGATCAACGGCGCGGTGATCTCGGCTGATGACGGTTTTGGTGTCTGACACGGCCACACACCACGCCAGAGATCTTTGGCAGGGTATTGCCGCCGGGCTGGCTGCCGGTGCCTTGTGGGGCATGGTATTTGTGGTGCCGCGCGTGGCGGTGGGCCTGTCGTCGGTCGATTTGACGGCTGGGCGCTTTGTCAGCTTTGGCGCCATGGCGGCACTGGTGATGGGGCTGACATGGCGCAGCCACACCTGGCCAAGCTGGCAGCAAGCGGCGAGCGCACTGGGGATGAGCTTTCTGGGCGCCACCGGCTATTACCTGCTGCTGGCGCAGGCCATTGTGGCGGCGGGCTCCGAAGTGCCCACGCTGATCATTGGCACCATTCCGATCTGGGTCATGCTGCTGGGCAAACCGCTGGGGCTGAAATGGGCAGCGCTGGTTCCTGGCTTGTTGCTGACGGCCGCCGGATTGGCGCTGATGATGCACGCGTCACTGAGCAATGCCACCCGGTTGCCGCTCGATGGTGCTCATTTTTGGTGGGGCGTGGCGCTGGCGCTGGCAGCCATGCTGTGCTGGACGGCGTTCGCACTGCTCAATGCCGCCTGGCTCAAACGCCACCCCGAGGTTAGCGCCACCGAATGGGCCAACTGGCTAGGCGTGGCCACGGGCTTGGGCGCACTGCTGCTGTGGTGGTTCACCGGTTCAGAGTCAAAAGTGCTTCTAGCCCTTGATGGTATTGCGATGGCAGCTATTGCTTGTATAGTGACCGGGGTGGGTGCGGGGTGGGGTGCCAGCATCTTGTGGAACCTGGCCAGCCAGAAGTTGAGTGTCAGTCTGTGTGGTCAACTGATCGTTAGCGAGACGCTGTTTGGCCTGCTGTATTCGTTTGCCTGGGACGGCAGCTGGCCCGTCATGGCGCAGTGGCTGGCCGCTGGCTTGTTCACTTTGGGCATACTGGCATCCATCCAGGCGCATCGCTGAGGCTGCGTTTGCCAAAGTCATCGTCATCTGAACTTCAGGAGAAGCCATGAAATTTGATATTCCCGACGACAAAAAACTGGTGTTTGAAGTGGTCATCCCCATCCGTTGGGGCGACATGGACGCGATGGGCCACGTCAACAACACGACCTATTTCCGCTACCTGGAAACAGTGCGCATTGACTGGTTGCGCGCCATTGGGGGCATGCCCAATCCACTGGGTGAAGGCCCGGTGATCGTCAACGCCTTCTGCAATTTCTACAAGCAGCTCGAATACCCGGGCGACGTGTTGGTCAAGATGTACACCAGCGACCCGGCGCGCACCACGTTTGAGACCTGGGCGACCATGGAAATCGCCGAGCAACCGGGCGTGATTTACGCAGCCGGTGGTGCGACCACCATCTGGGTTGATTTCCCGAAACAGAAAGCGGTGGAACTGCCACAGTGGATGCGCAGCATCGTCAGCGCTTAGCGGGTTGGCTGCCGGGGCAGCGCAAAATGCCCCGTGTGACCCCGGCAATCAGATGGAAAAATGGCCGCTGGCAATCAGTCGGTCAACTTCTGCCTCAGCCTCGGCCCAGTCATTGACTGGATTACCCTGGGTAAAGCCACGCCGCTCGGCGATGTAATAGGCCGTTACTTCGACATAGTGCTGGCGCTGTTCGGCACTCATGGCCGGGCGCTTGGCGCTTGCGGGTTTTGCAGCCGCTGCTGGTTTGGTTGATTTCTTGGCTGCAGGCTTTGACTCAGCCACCTTGTTCGCAGCGGCACTGGCAACGGGTGCAGTAACAGGTGCAGCAACGGATGCCTCTTTGACAGGTGCTTTTTTGGCAGGTGCAACTGCTGCGGGTGCAACTGCTGCAGGTGCGGCAACCGGTTTCGGCGCAACAACGGGCGTCGGCGCTGCAACCGGTGCCGGTGCAATCGGTGCATACGTCGTTTTGACGGTCACTGGCTTGCTGGCGACAGCGGCTGGCGTGGCAGGCGACTTGGCAGCCGCCTTAGCCGGGGTGGCTTTGGCAGGCGTCTTTTTGGCTTCAACCGGTGCCGCAGCGGCCGTTTTTTTCGGGGCTGATTTGTCAGTGGCTGCCGCTGTGCTTGAGGCTTTGGAAGTAGTGACCATGGCGTCTCCAGAGTAAAAACAAAAATGAGGGTGGGGCGGTCAAGGTGGCATCAGCTTTGTGGCCTCAGCCACAAGTTTGCGACGCAAGACATGTGCCACACAGCGCGGATTATCCAGGGTTTCCGGGCCATTCACGCTCAATGACACTGTCGTGAGTGTCAGATCAATGCAAGAAAATGCCTTGTTGGTGGCAGGTATCGCCAAAAAACCACAAACCAAGCCGGGTAATATCCCTGCCACTGAGCTTTCCTGAGGGCCACTGCTTGAACAAACTATTTGCCGCCATAGCGCAGACCCCGCCAGCCATCGCGCGAAGTGCGCTGTTGTTGGCTGGCCAGTCAGGGTGTGCCTGAGGCGGTGGTTGTCATGCAGTGGGTTTATCTGGTCATTGCGATCGTCTGCGAGGTCATTGCCACCACGGCGCTCAAAGCGTCGGATGGGTTGACCCGTTTTACGCCCTCTGTGGTGGTGGTCGTGGGCTATGTGGTGGCGTTTTATTGCTTGTCGCTGACCCTGCGCAGCATTCCTGTTGGCATTGTTTATGCAGTTTGGTCAGGTGTCGGGATTGTCTTGATTTCAATCGTGGGGTGGTGGTGGTTTGACCAGTCCTTGAGCCCGATGGCCCTGCTGGGCATGGCTTTCATTGCGGTGGGGGTGGTCATTTTGAATGTGTTTGCCTGATGGCAAGCGGATGCTTCACGATGCCAATCGTGAGCGTGCCACCTGGCGCAGCAGCCAGACCAGTCCCAGCGCTGCGATGGTGAGGCCAACCACCAGTGCTGCCCAGAAGCCCTGCGCCCCCATCGGCTGCGTCGGAGCCCAGGCCAGCCAGTCGGGCCTGATGCCGAGCAGGTAACCCAGCGGTAGTGAAACAACCCAGAACGCCGTCAGGTGAATCACCATTGGCGAACGCGTGACCTTGTAGCCCCGAATCGCGCAACTGGTCACCACCTGGGTGGCATCGGACAACTGGAACAAGGCTGCCAGATACAGCAGTTGTACTGTCAGCGCCACCACGGCCTCATCGCGGGTGTAAGCCTGGGCGATCTGCCGGGCAAACAGCGCAATCAGCAGCGCCGAAACCATGGCAAACCCGAGCCCCAGCGCGACCCCGATCCAGGCCTGAAAGCGAGCGTGAATGACATCCCCTGCGCCGAGCGACTGCCCTACGCGTGTCAGCAGCGCCAGCCCCAGACTGAGCGGCACCATGAACACCAGCGAGGTGAAGTTCAGTGCAATCTGGTGCGCTGCCACCTGGGTGCTGCCAAATTGGGCCACCAGCAGGGCAATCAGGCTAAACGCACTGCTTTCGGCAAAATAGGTGATGCCAATCGGCAAGCCAAGTTTCAGCAAGTTGTTGATGGGCTGCCATTGGGGTGACTCGAAGCGCGCAAAGGGCCAGGTGCTGCGGTAGGCGGCCGAGCGGCGCATCCACCACAGCAGCGCCAGCAAATTGAAGGCGACCGTGACCAGCGTCGCCCAGGCACAACCAACCCCACCAAGCCGTGGGAAGCCCAGCGTGCCAAACACCAGCAGGCTGTTGACCGCGATGTTGATCAGCAACGACAGCAGTGCAATCACCATCAGCGGCTTGGTTTGGTTGATGCTGGTGCTGTAGCCGTGCAACACGCGGTAGCAGGCAAACAGGGGCATGGAAAGACTGGTGATCAGGGTGAAGTCAATGGCCAGCATGCGTACGCGTGGCTCCAGCGCCATGTGGTCAAACAGCAGCGCCGCCCAGTTGGCCAGCAGACAGGCCAGCAGGCCCAGTCCCAGCGCCTTCCACAGGGCCTGGCGCACCACATGCGGCACGCCTTCGAGATCGCCAGCGCCCACCTGATGCGCCACCGTAGGGTTGACCGCCATCATCACGCCCATCAGCGTGATGATCAGCATGTTCCAGATCGACACCCCCAATGACACGCCAGCCAGGTCTTGCGCCGAGGCGTGCCCGGCCATCGCCACATCGACCACCGCCATGCCCACGTTGGCCAACTGCCCCACCAGCATGGGCCAGGCCAGCTGCCACAGACTGCGCAATTCCAAGCGCAAGCGGCTACGCTGCGCCGGGTAGCGCAGCAGGTGTTTGAATGGGGTGATCAAAACACGGCTATTGGCTGTCAAACGGCCGGCCACCGAGTTTGAAACCCGCCTTGATGCCTTTTTTCAGAAACCAGCCTTGATTCATCTCCAGCACATAGCGTACCGGTTGTTTGGAGCAATGTGATTCAGTGCTGAGCGGCTTCATGTCGGCCAGATTGACGATACGGCCGTCGTCGGCCACAAAGGCGGCGGTCAGCGGGATCAGGGTGTTTTTCATCCAGAAACACTGTTCACTGGGGCGGTCGAAGACAAACAGCATGCCTTCAGATTGCGGCATGCGTTCCCGGAACATCAGACCCACTTCACGCTGTTGCGGGGTGGCGGCTACCTGGGTGTCGATCAGGTACATGCCTGCCGTGATTTGGGTGCGCGGCAATTCAAGTTGCGCTGCGCCCTGCGCAAAACTGACGTTGGCACACGCGCCCAGCAGTGCAAAGAGTCCGGTCATTAGTAGTTTCATGGTGCAATTTTGACGCATCGAAGTGGACAGTGTGAACCGCAGCACGAAAAAAAGCCCGCATCAGCGGGCCTCTGGATTCAAGCAATGATGCCTGACTGGAAATTAGGCAGCAGAGGCCGCAGAGGCAGCCTTCTTGGCTTTCTTAGCTTTCTTGACTTTCTTGGCAGGTGCCGATGCGTCAGCAGCAGGTGCTTCAGCTTTCTTTTCAGCCTTGGCTTCCATCTTTTCAGCTGCTTTGGCAGGAGCGGCTTCAGGAGCCGACGCAGCAGCGAAAGAGCCAACGGCGAAAAGACCAGCGATCAGGGCAGCGAGGAGTTTGTTCATGTTTCAATTTCCGGGAGTTAGTTTGGACAAGAAACCTTCAAGGATTTAGCGAAGGTGGGCTTTCAACGCCTGACGCACAATTTTGGTTGACAGACCAGCGCAAATATTCGGACGCGACAGGCTGATGGTGTCATGACTGCACGGACCTCAAACCATCGACTCGCCGGTGCGCAGGCACATACGGGTTGCAGCCCGGGTGCGGCTTGCCTAGCGCCGATCAGGGCGTCTGAACTTGAGCACCTGGGTGGCAATCAGCGTCTCGGCCAGAAAGCACAGCAGCGCCAGCAGAAAAAAACTGACACCGCCCAGAAACAGCGCGGTGGCGATGTGGAACATCTGCAGCGCCGTGGTCTCGCCAAGAAACAGCGTCACGATCGTCAGCCCGATCATGATGGCGCAGAACGTCAGCAGCGCAATGCAGGTGTTGACCAGGGTGCCGCGTCGGCGCAGTTGCCGCAACTCGCCAAACGCCGGCAACATCAAGTGGTTGGCGGGAGCGGCATCAATCAGGGCTTCAACCACCCGTGCGCGGTCAATGATGCGCGCCAGCCGACCGGCGGCGGTGCCGATCATGCCCGCCACTGCGGTCAACAAAAACACCGGTGCCACGGCCAGCTGGATGCCGTGGGTGATGGTGTCGAGGTCGGTGGAAAAAAACATGGCGTGCTCGGTTTTTTACAAGGGAGGTTGGCGTGCAGCAGTCCAGGCATCCGATGCTGGTGCCAGCACCTCGCCGCGCAGCGTGAAGGGTCGGGTCTCGGTGATGTTGACGTGCACCATCTGCCCGATCAGCTGCGGCTCACCGACAAAGTTGACGACCCGATTGCACTCGGTGCGGCCCATCAGCTCGGTGCTGTCGCGCTTGGACGTGCCTTCCACCAGAATGCGCTGCACCGTTCCCAGCCGGCTCTCGCTGATGCACCGGATGCCGTCGTTGATGGCGGCTTGCACCTCTTGCAGCCGGCGCAGCTTGACTTCGTGCGGCGTGTCATCGGGCAAATTGGCCGCCGGTGTGCCGGGGCGCGGGCTGAAGATGAAGCTGAAACTGTTGTCAAAGCCCACCTCGTCGATCAGCCGCATCATCTGGCGGTGGTCGTCCTCGGTTTCACCCGGAAAGCCGACGATGAAGTCGCTGCTCATCGACATATCGGGGCGTACCGCGCGCAGCTTGCGCACCGTACTCTTGTATTCCAGTGCGGTGTAGCCACGCTTCATGGCCGCCAGAATGCGGTCGCTGCCGTGCTGCACCGGCAGGTGCAGGTGGCTGACGAGCTTGGGAATCTTGCCGTAAGCAGCAATCAGCGACGGTGTGAATTCGTTGGGGTGGCTTGTCACATAGCGAATGCGCTCAATGCCAGGAATATCGGCCACATAGTCCAGCAGGGTGGCAAAGTCGGCCATTTCAAGGTGGTGACCGGCGCCGCTGGCGTGACTGGTCATGGGGGCGCGCCAGGCGTTGACGTTTTGCCCCAGCAAGGTGATTTCTTTCACGCCCTGGTCGGCCAGGCCCGCCACCTCCACCAGCACGTCTTCAAACGGCCGGTGCACCTCTTCACCGCGCGTGTAGGGCACCACGCAGTAGCTGCAGTATTTGGAGCAGCCTTCCATGATGCTGACAAAGGCGCTGGCGCCTTGCACCCGCGCCACCGGCAGGTGGTCAAACTTTTCGATCTCGGGAAAGCTGACATCCACCTGCGCGCGGTTCAGCCGCGCACGCTCAATCAGCATCTGCGGCAACCGGTGCAGGGTTTGCGGGCCAAACACCACATCCACATACGGTGCGCGCTCGATGATGGCCGCGCCCTCCTGGCTGGCCACGCAGCCGCCGACACCAATCAGCGCGCCCTTTTTCTTCAGGTGCTTGACACGGCCGAGGTCTGAGAACACCTTTTCTTGCGCCTTTTCGCGCACCGAGCAGGTGTTGAACAAGATCAGGTCCGCCTCTTCGACGTTGTCGGTGGGCTCATACCCTTGCGCCGCGCCCAGCACGTCGCTCATCTTGTCCGAGTCGTACTCGTTCATCTGGCAGCCGTAGGTTTTGATAAATACTTTTTTGCTCATGGTCGTGTCGATTGATATTAAATATGTAGCTGGTAGCGCTTGCTGTATATGGGCTATAGCCCTATTTCTTCTAAATTTATGGAGTGCTGTCACCAGCCGCTTGAAACCAGCGCTGTAGCAGATTTTGGGTCGGTTCCCAATTTGGCCCAAGGCTGCCAGGTCCGCCGGCGAGTAGTCACCAAATTGGGCTCTTGTAGCCCAATTCTGCGGGCCATAGGCCAAGGCGCAGCAAGTGGCAGACCTATTCGCTGTCGCGCTTTTCCTGGGCTTCTGCGTCGGTCAGCAGCCACACCTCATGCACCAGGCCCTGGCCGTCGCGCATGTAGTTGACCAGCACAGACTGCCCCGCCAGGCTGGCCGACATCACCAGCGTGTTGGTCGTGCCCTTGATGCGCGCACCGGGCGACAGGCGGGCTGGGTGGCCATTGATCAGGATGTCGGGTGGGGTGGTGACCTGCAGCGTGCCGCGCAGCGCGGCCGCTGGAAACTGCCGCTGCAAGACTTGCGCGGCCAGCGGCGCAGCGGTCAGGACCGCCAGACTGGCTAGCGCGGCACCGGCCAGCAGGTGTTTTGAGAATCGAAGGCAGCGGTTCATGGTGTTCATCCAGAGGCTGTTGGAAAGGAATCGCAATTTTAGACGACGGTGAAATTCAGGACAGTTTTACCGCAACAGCATTCGCTGCACGCAGCCGGTCTTTTTTGCTGGGTCGCAGCCCCTTGATGCCGCCGTTGCCACTGGCATTGGGGTCGGAGGACGCAGCGGGCGCCACTTCGGTGGGCTCAAAGCCGGCCACGGTTTCCAGCGTCAGGTTGAGCTGTTGGCGCTTGTCAATCAATCGCCAATGCGCCTGCGTGGCGGCGCTGACAAAGCTCAGCGCCAGACCAGGCTCACCGGCGCGCCCGGTGCGACCAATGCGGTGGGTGTAGTCTTGCGTGGACCTGGGCAGGTCAAAATTTACCACTACCGGCAGCCCGGCTATGTCGAGCCCACGCGCGGCCATGTCGGTGGCCACCATGGCAGTCAGGCGACTCGCCTTGAAGTCAGTCAGTACCTGAGTGCGCTTGCCCTGGCTGAGTTCGCCATGAAACGGTTCTGCCGTCAGTCCGGCACGGCGCAGTTTGTCGGCCACCACCTCGGCGGCGTATTTGGTGGCCACAAACACCAGCACGCGCGGCCACCGTTGATCGGCAATCAAGTGGCGCAACAACGCTGTGCGCCGGGCACCGTCCACGGCCAGGGCGCGCTGCACGATCTCGATGGGCTGCAATGCCGGTCCCTGCACCGCCACCCGCACCGGCGAACGCAGCAGGCTATTGGCCAGTGCCTGCACTGCCGGGCTGAAGGTGGCTGAAAAAAACAGGCTTTGCCGTTGCGACGGCAGCAGCGCCAGCAGTTGCGCCAGTTCGTCGGCAAAGCCCAGGTCCAGCATGCGGTCGGCTTCATCGAGCACCAGCAGCGAGGTGCCTGCCAACGACAAGGCCTTGTGTGCCAGCAAATCCAGCAAACGTCCGGGTGTGGCCACCACCACATCGGTGCCACCGCGCAGCCGCAGCATCTGCGGGTTGATCGACACGCCGCCAAACAGCACCGACACCCGGGCGGGTTGGGGCAAGTGCCGGGCCAGCGCCGCAATCACCTCGCCCACCTGTACCGCCAGTTCGCGCGTGGGCACCAGCACCAGCGCTTGCACGCAGCGGGGGCGTTGCACGGTAGGCCGCAGGTGCTGCAGCAAGGGCAACGCAAAGGCCAGTGTTTTGCCAGAACCCGTCTGCGCCGAACCCAGAATGTCCTGACCCGCCAGGGCTGGCGCAATCGCAGCGGCTTGAATTGGCGTCGGGTGGGTGTAGCCGAGCGCGGTCGTGGCGGCCAGCAAGGCGGGCGACAGGCCCAGGGTGGAAAAATTCATGGTGATGGGGTGGCTCAGGTGCGGCTGGCTGGGGTAGCCAATGGCATGCAATGGGTGGGCGCAGTTTACGCTCGGTGGCCCGCGCCGCGCGCTGCTGACACGGCCAACAAGAGTCTGTGCCAAACTGCATAATCGTCAGCCTGTGCGAAGCCGGCCGTAACAGGTGTGGTTCGGACTGATTCAAAGGACATTGTGAAGAAAACATTCAAACTCAACATCGAAAACAAACCACGCGACCGTGTGCTGGAGGCCACCAAACACGAAATTCGCCAGTACATCAAGCGCGAGCGCAACAAGGCCTTGCCTGCAGGCGTTGATTTTTGGGACTTTGACTGCAAGTTTGGCAGCAGTCAGGCCGTGGCGGTGGGCGTTCACTTTGCCAACATCACGGCGCTGATGGATGCGGCTGCCAAAGAAGGTGCAGACGCGTTTTATCTGGAACTGATCGCCAAACCCAGGGTTCGCAAAGTTCGTCCAACAGGTGATGAAGACGAAGCGCCCACTTGAAGGAGTGCCCATGACCGATCAACTCGACCCTGATTTTTTGTTGCTGGCGGACAAATTCCCAGCCGTTGCCAAAGCGCTAGGCTTGCTCAGGGGCCATGCCGAGGCCGCCATGTACATCACCAAGTTGCTGGCCGACACCCGGGATCACGCGCGCCAGGGCTTCCCGCCCGAGGTGTTGACTGCGCTCCTCAACATCCAGGAGGCGCACCAGAAACTGGTGAAAGACAACAGCGCCGACAAAAATCCGTGGGGCCGGCAACGCGATTTTGTGCGGTAAGGATTGGCTTCGTCAAATAGACCCGCCTTCCCCGACAATTGACGCACATCGAACCGGAGATTTGCCATGGCCTCAGCCCAAGTCCAACAGACTTTGACCGCTCGCGATTACCTTGCCTGGGAGTTGCAACAAACTGAAAAACATGATTTTTTTCATGGTGAAGTGTTTGCCATGACGGGTGGTACGTTGCGACATAACCTGGCAACCGTGGCCAGCGTTCTGGCATTCAAATCACACTTGGCGGGCAAAGCCTGCAGAGTCTTTTCTGGCGACGTGAAGGTGGCTGCAACCGCTACCGAGCATTGGTTTTATCCCGATGTGGTGGTGACCTGCAGCGCCCACGATCTGCACGACATGGGCGCCCTGGCACTGCACGAGCCCCTGCTGATTCTGGAAGTGCTGTCACCGTCCACCGCCGCGTATGACCGGGGACAAAAATTTCTCAGCTTGCAAAAGCTTGTCAGCTTGCAAGAGTACGCACTGCTCGATACCGAGACACCCCGTCTGGAGGTCTATCGACGCAACGCAGCTGCCCGGTTTGAGCTCTTTGTGTTTGAAGGGGCTGATGCGCCAGTCGAGCTGGCCAGC
>JAIFMT010000037.1 GCA_020048295.1 Rhodoferax sp. | reverse complement strand
AACCTGCGCGTGCGCCATGCCAATGGCAAGATTCGCTGCGTCTCAGGCACTTACTTGTGCGCATCGACTGCTCCGCTGCCGGCCACGGTGGAATTGCATCTGCAAGATGCCAGACAACGCGGCCACACCAGCGAACCGGTCGCACTGATGACCCAGTTTGTGGCGATGATGGAAAACACTGACGATTTCATCTACTTCAAAGATCGCCAGCATGTTTTCATTGGTGCCAGCCAGACGTTGGTCACCATTACCAACCCCACTGAGCACTGGACCGATCTGATTGATCAAACCGACTATGACGTGTTTCCCGAGAACTACGCTGACCAGTATTACCAGCTTGAAAAGCAGATTTTTGCCGGCGCGACCGTCGCCCGGGATATTCAGCCCTATCTGGCCAATGATGGAAAAAAGGGTTGGGTGGACAACCGCAAGTACCCGATTCATAACGACGCCGGCGACATCATCGGGCTGTTTGGGATTGCCCGTGACATCACGGAACTCAGGCGTGCCGAGCAGGCGCTGACCGACAGCGAGCGACGGTTTCACACCATTTTTGATGAGGTGCCAGCCATCTCGGTGCAAGGCTACGACCGCCAGCGCCGGGTGATCTTCTGGAACAAGGCCAGCGAATCACTTTACGGCTACACCCGCGAACAGGCGCTGGGCCGCCAGCTTGAAAGCCTGATCATTCCGCCCCCCATGCGTGACGCAGTCATCAGCCTGGTCAACGCCTGGTGCGATGGCGGGCCAAGCATCCCGGCGGGTGAACTGACGCTGCAGCACGCTGATGGATCTGCCGTGGAGGTGTTTTCCAGCCATGTGATGCTGCGCAATGTCACCGGTGAGCCGGAAATGTATTGCATCGATATCAACATTTCTGAGCGCAAAGCGACTGAGCGCGCGTTGCAAGCCAGCGAGGCCTTCGCGCGGACCATTTTGGACGAAATTCCAGATCCGGTCGTCATCAAGGATGCCCGAGGCGATTTCCTGTTGTGCAACCGCACGTTGGCCGGGTTGTACAACACCTCGCCCGAGGCCATGGTGGGCAAGCACGACGACGACTTTGGCGTGCCCAAGCACATTGCCGATGGTTTTCGGGAAAATGTGCTGGCCATCATGGCCAAAGGTGAAACGCAAACAGTGTTTGAGGACAGCCGCGATGCCGTCAGCGGAGAAATCCGTCACTACCGCTCGATCAAAAAGCCCTTTAAGAGCGCCGACGGGCAAAACCAGATTCTGGTCATCGCCCATGACATCACCGACGTGATTCGGGCGCAACAAAAAGTTGCCGAGAGCGAGCAACGCCTGCAGCAAGTCATGGAAATTACCCGGGAAGGCATTTGGGACTGGCACATTCCCAGTGGTCAGGTGTTGCATAACCCGCAGTGGTACCAGACCTTGCACTACAGTGCCGATGAGATTGCCGACACGGTGGATGCGTTTGTGGCCCTGATTCACCCGGATGACCGCGAGTTGGTCAGCCTGCAGCTTAACGCGCTGCTGAGCGGCAGCAGCGACACCTATCACTCCGAACACCGGCTAATCCGCAAGGACGGTCAAGCCATCTGGGTGCAGGACCGCGGCCGCATTGTGGAGCGCGATGCCGCCGGCCAGCCGGTGCGCGTAGTCGGCAGCTTCTCGGACATCAGCTTTCAACGCGCGCACCAGAACCATCTGGAGTACATGGCGCATTACGACACGCTCACGGGTTTGCCCAACCGCGTATTGCTAGCCGACCGGATGCAGCAGGCCATCATGCACGGCAAGCGGCACGGCCATCAATTGGTGGTGGCCTATCTGGACCTGGATGGCTTCAAGGCCATCAACGACCGTCACGGTCACGATGTCGGCGACCAGCTGTTGACCTTGCTGGCCGCGCAGTTCAAGGCAACGCTGCGCGAGGGCGACACGGTGGCGCGTCTCGGCGGTGACGAATTTGTGGCGGTGTTTGTGGACTTGCCGGACGTGCAAGCGAGCCTGCCCCTGATTCAGCGGCTGCTGGAGGTTGCGTCAAGCCCCCTGGTGGTGAATGACACCATTCTGCATTTGTCGGCCAGTATTGGCATCAGCACCTATCCCCAAGCCGACGAGGTTGATGCCGACTTGTTGCTGCGCCAGGCTGACCAGGCCATGTACAGCGCCAAGACAGCCGGCAAAAATCGCTACCACCTGTTTGATGCCGAACACGACCACGAAGTGCGGGCACGCAATGAGAGCCGTGACCGCATACGCCAGGCGCTGACTGACCACGAGTTTGTGCTGTACTACCAACCCAAGGTCAACCTACGCACCGGTGTCGTCATCGGGGTCGAGGCACTGATCCGCTGGCAGCACCCGCAGCTTGGTTTGCTCGCTCCCGGCACGTTTTTGCCTGAGGTTGCAGGCCATGCCATCGAAGTCGATCTGGGTGAATGGGTGCTGGAGACAGCGTTGACACAAATGGAGCACTGGCGCGCCTTGGGCCTGGACTTGCCAGTCAGCGTCAACGTGGCAGGGCACCACTTGCAGCAGCCCCAATTTGTCCAGAAACTCAAATCGCGTCTGGCTGGCCACCCACAGGTGCAGCCGGGACGGCTGGAACTCGAAGTGCTGGAAACCAGCGCGCTGCAGGACATGGATCTGGTGGCAGACATCATCAAAGCCTGTGCAGAAATGGGTGTCAGTTTTTCCTTGGACGACTTTGGTACCGGCTATTCATCGTTGACCTACCTCAAACGTCTGCCCGCCCAGACACTCAAGATTGACCGCAGTTTTATCTATGGCATGCTCGACGACCCCGAAAACCTGGCCATCGTGCAAGGTGTGTTGGGCCTGGCAGCCGCCTTCAAACGCAGCGTCATCGCGGAAGGGGTGGAGACTGCAGCCCATTGCCGCCTGTTGTTGCAACTGGGCTGCGAACTGGCCCAAGGTTTTGACATTGCCCGCCCGATGCCGGCCGCCGATCTGCCTGCCTGGATAGACCACTGGCAACCTGACCCAGATTGGCTCGTTTAACACGAGGACGCAGAGATTGACTGCGAAAAGTGTGCAAGAACAAACAACCGACTGAATCCAACAAGGCTCGCTACGAATGAGTCCGCAGACTTCAGGCAATATTTCCCTCTATTTCCTGCGCGCCCAGCGCACGCCGTTGAGCTCGGCCACCAGACCGAGCACCTTGTGCAGCCGGCCAGAGTCTGCCACCTCGACGGTGAACGTCATCCACGCCACACCCTTGATCGACTGGGTTTGAACGCCGGTAACGTTCATTTTTTCTTTGGTGAACACTTCAGAAATGTCGCGCAGCAGGCCTTGCCGGTCTTGCGCCTGCACCGCCACATCCACCGGATAGACTGAGCCGCCCGCCGCTTGCGCCACGCCCCACTCCACCTCGATCAGCCGTTCGCCGTTTTTGGCGACCATCTCGCGCAGGTTGCTGCAGTCCTTGCGGTGCACGCTGATGCCCTTGCCGCGCGTGACAAAACCGCAGATCGGGTCAGGCGGTGCCGGTTTGCAACACTTGGCCATTTGCGTCATCAGCGAATCCACCCCCACCACCAGCAGGCCGTTCTTGCCCGACGGGCTGTCAGTGCGCGGTTTGCGCAGCAGCGGCGCATCGGCATCAAACTGCGCCTGCTCGGGTGGGCGCAGCAGCAGTTCGATCTGGCGCAGTGAAAATTCTTCCTTGCCAACGTCCTCAAACAGCGCATCGGCATTGGCAAAGCCCAGCTGCACCGCCAGATCATCAAGCTTGAGCGCGGTCTTGCCCTCGCGCTGCAGCAGCTTTTCAACCGCTTCGCGGCCTTTGGCGATCGTCTCGCTGATGGCTTGCGCGTTGAACCAGGCGCGCACCTTGGTGCGGGCGCGATGGCTGACCAGGTAGCCCAGCTCCGGGTTGAGCCAGTCGCGCGACGGGCCGCCTTCTTTGGCCGCAGTGACCTCCACCGTCTGGCCATTTTTCAGCGGGGTGTTGAGCGGCACCATGGCACCATCGACCCGGGCCCCACGGCAGCGGTGGCCCAGGCTGGTGTGCACCGTGTAGGCAAAGTCCACCGCCGTGGCCCCTTGCGGCAGCTCGACGATGGCTGCATCGGGGGTCAGCACATAAATGCGGTCGTCCAGTACGGCCTGCGTCTGTTGCGGGGTACTGGAGAGGTCACGCTCCCACGCCAGCAACTGGCGCAGCACGGCAATCTTGGCATCGTACGCGCCGCTGGCCGACACGCCGGCGTAGCCCTTGGTACCCGCCTCTTTGTAGGCCCAGTGTGCGGCCACGCCGTTTTCGGCATGCTCGTGCATGGCCTGGGTGCGAATCTGGATCTCGGTGGGCTGACCGGCCGCATCGCGCACCACGGTGTGCAGCGACTGGTAGCCGTTGGGCTTGGGCTTGGCGATGTAGTCGTCAAACTCTTGGGCAATCGGGTCGAAGTGGCTGTGAATCCAGCTCAAGGCGCTGTAGCACTCGGGAACGCTGTCCACCAGCACGCGCAACGCCCGCACGTCATAAACCTGTTCAAAATTGAGCGACTTGCCGCGCATTTTTTTGACGATGCTGTAAATGTGCTTGGGCCGACCGGAAACTCTGGCATGGATGCCCTGGGCATTCAGGTCTAGCGCCAGCTGCTCGCGCATGCGCGCCACAGTGGCTTCGCGCTGCAGGCGTTTTTCGTCGAGCCAGCGCGCGACCTGCTTGTAGGTGTCGGGCTCCAGAAAGCGAAACGCCAGGTCTTCCATCTCCCACTTGATTTCCCAGATGCCCAGCCGGTTGGCCAGCGGGGCAAACACCTGCAGCGCCTCCGCTGCCAGGCTCTTCGGGATCGGACGCTTGGTGGCGGCAAAAAAACGCAGCGTCTGCAAGCGCGAGGCCAGCCGCAGCATCACCACCCGCAAATCGCGCGAAAACGCCAGCAGCATCTTGCGCACGTTCTCTGTCTGCACGGCGGCGGCTTCCGGGGTGATGGCCAAGGCGCTACCGTCGTCATCGGCATTTTGGCGCGCCAGCCGGGCATGGCGCTGCACCCGCACCAGCTTGGCCGTCTCAATCGCCAGCGCAGCAAAGTTGTCGCCAAACGCCTTGGCAATCACGTCCTGCGGCTTGTTGAGGTGGTCACAGGCATACACCAGATAGCTGGCCGCCTGCATCTCTGGCGAACCACCAATGCGCTGCAAGATCAGCGCCACTGCATCCGCGTGAGCCATGATGCTTTCCGCGGTGTCGAGCGTCTCACCAGCCAGCAGCGGCTCGGCAAAGCTGCGGGCACGGTGCACGGCCTCTGGTGGCGGCGCACAGGCAGTGGAAGTGGCCACCGTCGGCAGCCCGTTCGAGCTTGCTGGTGCAGCGGGCTCGCTGGCAGTTTGAAGACTTTTCATGACACCACTCGCGGCAAACTCAGTCCAGCAAAAACGACACCACTGCCTGCACCTGGTCCGCCGCGATCAGCGTGGGGGCGTGGCCAACACCGGCAAATTCCACCAGCCGGGCACGCGGGCCGCGCTGCGCCATGGCTTGCACGGTGGCGCTTGAGAGCAGGTCAGAGTCTGCACCGCGCAATATCAGTGTCTCGGCAGTGATCTGGTCATACGCGCCCCACAGCAGCGCCTCGCCCTGGGCGGCGGCCTCCTGGGTGAACGCCGCATAAGGCAGAGCCAGCGCGGGGTCGTAATGCAAAGTGAGGCGACCAGAGCCATCGCCCATTGGCTTGAGCATCGGCCGGGTGAATGCCAGCCATTGTGCTGGCGTGTGCGGGCCAAAGGTTTGCGACACCGCCCACAGCGCATCGGCGGCTTGCTGCTCATCGGCAAACGCCCCGGTGTGGCCCAGATATTCGCCAATGCGCTGCAGCGCCTGCCACTCGATGACCGGCCCCACGTCGTTGAGCACCAGCCGGCGTACCTGCGCAAACGGCGGCAAACCGGGCTGGCCGGCCAGCGCCATGCCGATCAATCCCCCCATGCTGGTGCCCAGCCAGTCCAGCGTGGCGGGCTGCAGTTGTGCCAGCAGCGTCAGCATGTCGGCGGCGTACAGCGGAATTTGATAGCCCTGCGGGTCTTTCAGCCAGTCGCTTCTTCCCCGCCCAACCACGTCCGGGCAGACCACGCGCAGGCTGTCACCGGCTCGTGCGCACAGGGCCTGCGCCAGCACATCAAAGTCGCGCCCCTGGCGGGTCAGGCCATGCACGCACAGCAACACGTGGCTGGCCGCCGGGTTGCCCCACTCCCAATACGCCATGCGATGGCCTCCGTTGGGGTCAGGGCAGTGGACGAATTGAAGCGTGGGTTCGGACATGATGTGCAGGACTTGATAATGACAGGGCGTGCGCTTGACGTCAAAATTTGACGGGCAGCGGCCCAGCATCCTAATTCAAACCCGAAGGCGGCCCTGGCCCGCCAGCGCAGTAGCAACAATTTAATTCGGAGAAAGCACCATGCTCAAAGGAAAAACTGCCCTCGTCACCGGCTCCACCAGCGGCATTGGCCTGGGTGTGGCCAAGGCGCTGGCGGCACAGGGTGCCAACATCGTGCTCAATGGCCGTCGCGACGCGCAGGCACTGACCGCTGAAGTGGCCGCACTGGGCGTTGAGGTCGCGCACCACAGCGCCGACATGAGCAACCCCGCCGAGATCGCCGACATGATGGCGTTTGCCGCCGCGCGGTTTGGCCGGGTGGACATTCTGGTCAACAACGCCGGCATTCAGCATGTGGCGCGGGTGGAGAACTTTGCGCCACAGCGCTGGGATGCCATTCTTGCCATCAACCTGAGCAGCGCCTTTCATACCACCCGGCTGGCGCTGCCAGCCATGCAGGCCGCTGGCTGGGGTCGCATCATCAACGTGGCCTCGGTGCATGGGCTGGTGGCTTCCGCCGAAAAGGCGGCCTATGTGGCGGCCAAGCACGGTCTGGTCGGTCTGACCAAAGTGACGGCGCTGGAAAATGCCGCCAGTGCCATCACCTGCAACGCCATTTGTCCTGGCTGGGTGCTGACCCCCCTGGTGCAACAGCAGGTGGATGCCAAAGCTGCCACGCTGGGCGTATCGATTGCCGAAGCCACCCGCTTGCTGCTGGCCGAAAAGGAGCCATCGATGCAGTTCACCACGTCTGAAGAAATCGGTGCGCTGGCGGTGTTTTTCTGCTCGCCTGCCGGCAACAATGTGCGCGGCGTGGCATGGAACATGGATGGCGGCTGGGCGGCGCAGTGATTTCCTTGCGCCTAATTACTATTTAAATAGTAGCTACTATCGCATACTCCATAAGGGCTAGAGGCTTAAAACAATCAGACATCAGCGGCTGCGGATGCTGCCTTTGCTGCTTTGGCTGACGCTTTTTTACCCTGGTACAGCGAGTACAGAATGGAGATAGCCGCCAGCCCAATGAATCCCAAGGCAATCGGCTTGTCCAGGAAAACCGTCAAACTGCCCGATTTGGCTACCATGGCCTGCCGGAACGTCTTTTCCAGCGTGTCACCCAGAATCAGCGCCAGCACCAGCGGTGGAATCGGAATGTCGAGCTTCTGCATGGCATAGCCCAACAAGCCAAACATGATGAGGAAATAGAAGTCAAAAGCGCTGTAATTCATCATGTAGGTGCCCATGAACGCCAGGCAGATGATGATCGGAATCAGCAGTTTTTGCGGCAGCGCCAGCAGTTTGGCAATGTAGGGCACCATCGGCATGTTCATGAACACCAGCACGATGTTGCCAATGAACATGCTGGCAATCACGCCCCAGGCGATTTCGGGCCGCATTTCAAACAGCATCGGGCCGGGCTGCACGCCCAGCATCATCAGCGCACCCAGCATCACCGCGGTGGTGCCTGAGCTGGGAATACCAATGGCCAGCATCGGAATGATGGATGCCGTGGCCGACGCGTTGTTGGCGGCTTCTGGCGCGGCAACACCGACGATGTCGCCGTTGCCAAAGTTCTCCGGGTTGTCGCTGAGCTGGCGCTCGGTGGTGTAGGCAATCAACGAGGTCATGGAGCCGCCAATGCCCGGCAGGCAACCCAAAAAGAAGGCAATTGGCGTGCTGCGCACAATGGGCAGCCAGATCTTTTTCCAGTCTTCCTTGGTGATCATCACGCGGCCAATGGCTTTGGTGTCGATGTTATAGACCACATTTTTCTCGGCATAGCTGCTGAACACTTCCGAGATGGCGTAAGCCCCAATGATGGCTACCAGAAAGTCGATGCCGTCTTGCATGGCACCAATGCCCATGGTGTAGCGGATCACCCCCGACAGGCCGTCTATGCCGACGCTGGCCACCATCAGGCCGATGAACAGCGACACACAGCCGCGCAGCAGCTTGCCTTCGGCCAGCGTGATGGCGGCAGTCATGGCAAACAGGATCAGCGCAAACATTTCGGCCGGGCCGAACTTGAGCGCCAGGCTGGCCGCCGGGCCGGCCAGAATGACCACCATGACGCAGGCAATCATGCCGCCAATGAACGAGGCAATGGCCGAGGTTGCCAGGGCGGCGCCGGCACGGCCCTGCTGCGCCATCTTGTAGCCGTCAAAACAGGTCACGATGGACGATGCATCGCCCGGCGTGTTGATCATGATGGAGGCAATCGAGCCGCCAAACATGGCCCCGTAATAAATCGCGCACATGGTGATCAGCGCGGTGGTCGGGTCCATGCCATACGAGACCGGAATCAGGATGGCAATGCCGGTGGCAGGGCCAACCCCGGGCAACATGCCCACCAGCGTGCCCAAAAAGCTGCCAATCACCACCCAGATGAGGTTGGTCATGCTCAGTGCGTTTTGAAACCCCAGCATCAAATTCGAGAAAACTGCTTCCATGGTGCGGACTCCTAAAACGCCAGAATGCCTCTGGGCAGGCTCACTTCAAGAAGGCCGAAAAACAGTCCATAGGTAACAAATGCAAAAGTCAGCCCAACCGAAAGGTTATAGACGATGCGCCTGCCGTTTGAGATGAACATCATGGCTGTCATGAACAAAAAAGAAGAAATCAGGTAGCCCAACGGTTCCAGAATCAGCCCAAAAATAATACCGGCCAGGCAGGTGTAGCCAATGTCACGCATCAGCTCTTTTTCGGTACTCAGGTCAAAGATGACGGCCCGGTTCTTTTCGGTGAGTGGCTCGCGTTTGAGAGTCAAGATCAGGCCAACTATGACCATGCCCGCCGAAATGATGTAAGGAAAGACCCTTGGCCCGATCGGGTCGGCCACAGCGGACTCTGGCAGGTTATTGGTTGCAAAGAAATAGACCACACCCAGCACCAGGGACACCAGTCCCGTTACTTTGTCTTTGGTTATTGCCACGACTAGCCCCTCATGATTGAATGCAAGCGGGGCCGAAAAGCGGCCCCGGCGTTTGGCAGCGGTTCATCCAGGCCAATCCGGCACGGCCTGTCCCTGCCGGATTGAGCGCTGGACGGTTGCACCGATACCAGGCGGCTTACTTCTTCTTTTTCAGCCCAAGTTGCTCCACCAGTGGTCCCAAGGCTGCGGTCTGCTCTTCCAGGAATTTCTTGAATTCAGCGGAGTTTTTGTAATAAACCTCACCATTGAGGTTCTCAATGGTTTTGTGGAAACCCGGCTTGGTGACCATTTTCCCAAGCGCATCGTCCCAGAACTTGATCTGCTCAGGTGTCATGTTGGGTGGGCCCATGATGCCGCGCCAGTGCGGGAACACCATATCGACACCTTGCTCTTTCCAGGTTGGCACATCGGGCAGGACAGCCGCGCGCTTGTCCGCCGTGATGCCCAGAATCCGCAGTTTGCCGGCCTTGTGCTGCGCCAGTGTTTCAGACAACGCGGTGGTCACCAGACCCACATGCCCACCCAGGGCCGCCATGACGACATCGCCGCCCGCGCCTTCAAAAACGACCCATTTGAATTTGGTGGTATCAACGCCAAACTTCTGTGCCACCCGCACGAAGGACAGGTGATCATTATTGCCAAGGCTGGGGCCGACACCGATGGTCAGCAGACCAGGATCTTTTTTCAGCGCCTCCAGCAATTCTTTGCCGGTCTTGTAGGGGGAATCGGCCTTCACGGCGATGCTGATCCATTCGGTGGTCAACATGGCCAGGGGCGTGAAGTCCTTGTAGGTCAGTTCGCTGCTGCCCAGCAGATTGTTAAGCAGCACGAGCGATGAGTTGACGGCCAGATAGTTGGCATTGCCCTCTTTGCCTTTGAGATAGGTCCAGCCAGTTGCACCGCCTCCGCCTGGCTTGTTGGACACGATGATGTTCTTGGTGACCAGCTTTTCTTCGGTCAGGGTTCTCTGCACGGCGCGGGCCGTCATGTCCCAACCGCCACCTGGCGACGCCGGTGCCACGATTTCAACAGTGGCATCAGGCGCCCATGCTTTCTGCACCCCCTGGGCCGATGCCGTGGTGGCGTAAGCGGCCATGACCAGCAAGGCGACTTGAATAAACTTCATTCTTTTCATTGCTATCTCCTTCATTAGTTGACAAAAAGTCAGTGCTGTCATGAACAGCGTTGCAGACAGACACCGAACAGGCTCGCAAAGCGCTCGACGCATAGCCGGTGCAGTGGTTTAGGCCACTGCTTATCCCGACTCTCCGTGGGGAATCATGCACGCGCGAACCTATCAATTACCTTTCAGTTTGGTGCACTCCTGAGCCTCTGCACCATAATCATGCGCATGCACATCCTATTGGCGGAAGATGAACATTCACTGGGCGAGTGGCTAAGCAAGGCGCTGGAGCAAAGCGGCAACC
>JAIFMT010000136.1 GCA_020048295.1 Rhodoferax sp. | reverse complement strand
GCATGGAAGTGCGCACCAATGCAGACACCCCGGAAGAAGCCCGCATGGCGCGCAGCTTTGGTGCCACTGGCATTGGCCTGTGCCGCACCGAGCACATGTTTTTTGAAGGCGAGCGCATCATGGCGGTGCGTGAAATGATTCTGGCCGACACCGAAACTGACCGCCGCAAGGCACTCACCAAGCTGCTGCCGATTCAGCGTGGTGATTTTGAAGGACTTTTTGAAGCCATGGATGGTTTACCGGTAACCATCCGTCTGCTGGACCCACCGCTGCACGAGTTCTTGCCGCATGACGATGCCAACCAGCGCCTGATGGCCGCCGACATGCAGGTGTCGCTGGGCAAGATCAAGATGCGGGTGGAAGAGTTGCACGAGTTCAACCCGATGATGGGCCACCGTGGCTGCCGCCTGGGCATCAGCTATCCGGAAATCACCGAGATGCAGGCACGCGCGGTGTTTGAGGCGGCCTTGAACATGCAGGCCAAGGGCATTCGGGTCAAGGCCGAAATCATGGTGCCGCTGGTCGGCACGGCGCGCGAATTCAACCTGCAAGCCGAGGTGATTCGGCGCACCGGACAAACCGTGTTCACGGAGCGCGGTCAGACCCTGCCGTATCTGCTGGGCACCATGATCGAAACCCCGCGCGCCGCACTGGTGGCCGAGAGCATTGGCAAGGTCGCCGAATTCTTCTCTTTTGGCACCAACGACCTGACGCAGATGACGCTGGGCTTCTCGCGCGACGATTCGGCCAAGTTTTTGCCTGACTACCTCAAGCATGGCATCTACGAGCACGACCCGTTTCGCAGCATCGACCAGACCGGCGTTGGCTTGCTGGTGCAGATGGCGGTGCAAAAAGGCCGCAGCGTGCGCGCCGACATTGAGGTGGGCGTGTGCGGCGAGCACGGCGGCGACCCGGCTTCAGTGGCATTTTTCCACCGCGCCGGTCTTGACTACGTGAGCTGTTCGCCGTATCGCGTGCCAATTGCCCGACTGGCGGCGGCGCAGGCGGCCATCAGCGGCTGACCCCAACGCGGCACGGGGCGTTGATCGCTGCGAAAATACCGGCGATCAACCATTTGCCCAAAGGATTTCCGTTGAAAGCCACTGCCCTGACCTATACCCTGCTTGCCGCCCTGACCCTTGGGTTGACCGCCTGCTCAAAGAACGACGTACCGCCTGTGCCCGCTGCTGCTGCAGCGGCCCCGGTGGTCAGCAGTTCCAGCTACGACACCGTGGCGGCCAGCGCCAAAGGTTTTACGGTGGGTGCCCTGATGAGCGCACAGCCGGTGTATGTGCTGTTTGACCCACAGTGCCCACACTGCGGCCATTTGTGGCAGGCCTCGCTGCCGCTGCACAACAAGGTCAAATTTGTCTGGGTACCGATCGCCTTCAACAGCGGCAAAAGCCTGGCGCAGGCGGCTGCCCTGCTTGGCGCTGGCAATCCGGTCGAGGCCATGACAGCGCACGAAAAGTCGCTGCTGGCGGGCACGGGTGGCATGGCGGCATCCGCCGATATTGCGCCTGATTTGCTGAAGGCCATCAAGGCCAACACCGATCTGCTAACCAGCCTGGGGGTTGATTCGGTGCCGTTCATCCTGGCCAAAAACCGTCGCACCGGCGAGATCGTCAGCAACAGCGGTGCCCTGGCAACCGCCCCGCTGGCGCAATTGCTGGGTGTCGATCCGGCCTGAGCGCCTTGACAGCGCTTTACTCCGCGCGCAGCGCCTGCACCGGGTCGAGCCGGGCGGCGCGGCTGGCGGGTAGCACACCGGCCAACAGACCGATCAGCACGGCAACGGCTTCGGCCAGCACCACAAAGGTGATGGGGGTGTGAACCGGCAAGCCCGGCACACCCAGGTGAATCAGCTGCGCCAGCCCCATACCCAACGCCAGCCCGAGGCATCCGCCCAGCGCCGACAGGGCCACCGCTTCGCCCAGAAACAGCCACAAAACGCTGCGGCGCGGTGCCCCCAGCGCCACCAGCAGACCAATCTCAGCGGTGCGCTCACTCACCGCAATGGTCATGATGGTGACAATGCCGACCCCGCCCACCAGCAGCGAAATGCTGCCCAGCGCCGCCACCGCCATGGTCAGGATGTCAAGGATTTTTGACAGCGTGCGTAGCATGTCTTCCTGCGTGGTCAGGGTGAAATCTTCGCGACCGTGGCGGGCGCCCAGGCGCGCCTTGACCAGGGCCACCACCCGCGCCGCCGGCACGCCCTCTTCGTAAGCCAGGTCGATTTTCATCAGGCCGTCGCGGTTATACAGTTCCAGCGCCCGCGCCGTCGGAATGTAAGCGGCATCATCCAGATCAACCCCCAGAAACTGCCCTTTGGCCTCCAGCACGCCCACCACGCGAAACTGCAGGTTGCCCACCCGCACGCGCGCGCCCAGCGGGTTGGCACTGCCAAACAGCTCTTCCTTGAGCTTGGCCCCGAGCACGATCAGGGCGCGTGCATTTTCCAGGCTCTCCGGTGGCAAAAACTGGCCGGTCTTGACCTTGATGCGGTACACCTCGGTCATGCCCGCACCAACCCCGTTGACCGTGGTGCGGCGCAACCGGCCATTGGCACTGACCTCGGTATTGCCCCACACGGTGGCGGTCAGCGCTGTGACATGCGGCAACTGCGCCAGCGCCCGCGCATCGTCGAGGGTGAGCGGACGCACCGAGGTGGGGATACCGGTGGGTGCCGGGCCCGAGGTGCTGACCTTGCCCGGTGAAATACTGGCAATGTTGGTACCAAACTGGGTAAATTCAGCCAGCACAAAGCGGTGAATGCCCTCGCCGATCGAGGTCAGCAAGATCACCGCCGCAATCCCCACCGCGATGCCCAGCAGCGTGAGCGCGCTGCGCAGCCGCTGCGCCGTCACCGCGCGCAGTGATAGCCAGAGTGCATCAGAAAACAACATGCTGCAGCCCCCCGACCCTTCAGCGTTTGGACAGCGCCTGCACCGGGTCCAGCAACGCGGCCCGGCGCGCCGGCAGCACGCCAAACAATACGCCGGTGACCAGCGCGGTGGCCAGCCCGGCCAGCACGGCCCAGTCAGGCGGGTACGCTGGAAACGTCGGATACAACTGACGAATCAGCGCCGCACCCAACTGCCCCAGCAGATAGCCCAGCACCGCACCGGCCAGCGACAACAAGCTGGCCTCGACCAGAAACAGCATCCTGATGGTGCCACCGCTGGCGCCGAGTGCCTTGAGCAAGCCAATCTCAGCCGTGCGCTGCGCCACCGACACCAGCATCACGTTCATCACCAGAATACCGGCCACCGCCAGGCTGATGGCCGCAATACCGGCCACGCCCAGCGTCAGCGTGCCCAGCAGGCGGTCAAACGTGGCCAGCACCGCATCCTGAGTGATGACGGTGACATCCTGCTCACCGTCGTGGCGAAGCTTGAGGATGCTGGTAACCTGTGCCTTGACCGGCTCGATCGCCTCGCGGCTGCTGGCCTCGACCAGGATGCGAAACAGGGTGCTGCTGTTGAACATGGCCTGCGCCTGGGCCACCGGCAGCAGCACCAGCTCATCGGCATTCATGCCCAGCCCCTGTCCGCTGCCCGCCAGCACGCCCACCACCCGAAAACGCCGGTCGCCAACCCGCACCCGTTGACCCAGCGCAGGCGAAGCACCAAACAGTTCATCGCGCACTTTGGCACCCAGCACCACCTCGGCCGCGCCGCTCACCCAGTCGCCCTCGGCCAGAAAGCGACCCTGCGACAGTGACAACTGGCGCAGCAACACATAGCTGGCGGTGGTGCCCGCCACCATTACCTCGCGCAGCTTGCCGCCCACGCTGATCTCGGAAGTACCAATGATGATGGGAGCTACTTGTCGCACGCCCCTGGCCCGCAGCAGCGCCTGCGCGTCGGCAAGGGTCAGGTCACGCGGCGTGCTGGTGATGGCATTGCCAGGGTTGAAGCCACCGGTTTGCGAGCGCCCGGGCAACACAATCACCAAATTGCTGCCCAGTGAGGCAAACTCGTTCATCACATAGCGGCGCGCACCGTCGCCCAGCGCGGTCAGCACCACCACCGCTGCCACCCCAATCGCCATGGCCAGCACCAGCAACGCCGCGCGCAACGGGTTACCAGCCGCAGCATCGCGGGCAAAGCGGATCAGGTCAGGGCTGCGCATGCCAGGTTGGCCGAATCATGCTTGAGCACACCGTCTTCCATCAGCAGCTGGCGCCGGGCACGCGCACCCAGGCTGGCATCGTGGGTGACCATGATCAGCGTCACACCGCGGGCGTTGAGGGTTTCCAGCAGCCGCACCACTTCTTCGCCCGTGCTGCGGTCGAGGTTGCCGGTGGGCTCATCGGCAAGGATCATCGCCGGCTGCATGACGGTCGCGCGCGCAATCGCCACGCGCTGGCGTTGCCCGCCTGACAGTTCATCGGGTCGGTGATCAGCACGGTTTTCCAGGCCGTAGTCCTTGAGCGCCTGCGCCACGCGCGCGCCACGCTCGGCACGGCCCAACCCAGCCAGCATCATTGGCAGCGCAATGTTTTCGGCAGCGCTGAGGCGCGGCACCAGGTGAAAGCTCTGGAACACAAAGCCAATTCGCTGGCTGCGCACGCGGGCCTGCTCGTCGCTCGACAAGGTGATCACGTCACGCCCCTCCAGCCGATAGACACCGGCATTGGGCCGGTCCAGCAAACCCAGCAGATTCAACAGTGTCGATTTGCCCGAGCCCGATGGCCCCATCACCGCCAGATACTCGCCAGCGGCAATACGCAAGTCAAGTTGCCGCAGCGCATGCACCTCGGAGTCACCCAGGTGAAACACCCGCTCAATGCCGCACAGCTCGATTTGCGCAGGCGTCATGGCTTGGGTTTTTCATCGGCCACCACGCTGGCTCCGGGTTTGACGCCTTCACGCTCCAGCGAGGTCACCACCCGCTCGCCCAGTTGCAGCCCATCCAGCACTTCGGTGTACTCCCAGTTGGCCAGGCCGGGCTTGATCTGCCGGCTTTGCAGCTTTCCATCGGTTGCAACCACCAGCACCCCCGCACCCTCTTGCAGGGCCGAGGTGGGCACCCGCAACACATCCGATCGCAGCGCCAGAATCACCTCCACATTGGCGCTGTAGCCCACCAGCAGCTTCGGGTTGGCACCACCGGGGTCCAGCACGGCTTCAATATCCACCGTGCGCGCCTGTTTTTCCACCGCCGACACATACGGTGCGACACGCCGCACATGGCCAGCAAACGACTGGCCGGGCAAGGCATCAAAACTGATGCGCACCCCCTGGCCGGGTGTTATTTTTGGCGCGTCCACCTCATCCATTGGCGCCTTGATGTACAGGCAGCTGTCGTCAATCAGGTCAATCGCCGGCGGGGTGGGCACGCCTGGCGGCGACGGCGTGGCATATTCACCCACCTCGCCCACAATCTTGGCCACCGTGCCGGCAAACGGCGCATACAGCACGGTGCGGCTTTGTTCGACCCGGCTGGCCTTGACGCGGGCCAGTGCCTGCGTCACATCGGCACGGGCAGTGTCGCAACTGGCACGCCGGGCCTGTGCCTCGGCACGCGCCTGCTCTTCACGGGCGTTTGACACAAAACCCTGGGCCCGTAGCGCGGTCTGGCGTGCGGCCTCGCTCTCAGCGTTGGCGGCCAGCGTGCAGGCTTCCACGATCCGGCTGCGCGCCACCGCCACCTGCGTCTGGGCCAGTGCACTTTGCGCCTGCTGGTCGTCGTTCCACAGCTTGATCAGCAACTGGCCTTTTTTGACATGGTCACCCTCCCTGACCGCCAGCACCTCAATGCGCCCCCCCATGGTGGCTGAGAGCCGGGTGCGCATACACGCCTCAACCGTGCCAGCGCGGGTGTTGGCAATGCTGGACTCGACCTTGCCACGGTCGATTTCCTTCCACACCACCGCAATGGGCTTGGGCCGATTGACCCACCACAAGCCGGTGCCCAACAAAGCCAGCACCAGCAGCGCTATGAGCAGTCGGCGAAACAGAAGGGGGGTCATGGCAGTTTGGGGTGGAGCGGTGATTTTTAATTCTAGGCCGCCGCTTTCAGGCGTTCAAGCAACCCCCAAGCAACTCGGGCAGACGCTGGTGTGCCATCTTGAAGCCGCACGCCTGGGCATGTCCACCACCGCCCATGCTTTGCGCCAGCGCGATGCAACTGAAATGGCGCTGCGAGCGCAAGCCGCACTTGACCACACCGGTTTTGTCAACCGACCACAGCAGCGCGAATGTGCCGGACTGCTGACTCAGCAAGTCACCCACCTGGCTGTGAAAAACACCCGGCGCGTTGACCATCAGCCCGGCAATCCCGTTGAAAGTGACCGCTTGCGCGGCCTCGGCCATGTGCGCGGCCAGTTTGTTGAACTTGGCATCCATGGCACGGCCGCGCTCGATGTAGGCCGCCTGTTGCGCAGCGTCCATGCCAGCAACGGCATGCCAACGCGCAAAGTCAAACGGCTCCATGTCCAGCGCTGCCAAAAAGCCTGCGCTCTCGGGGTATTGCCAAACCCAGATGTCGCGGTCTTCGACAAACCGCACCAGATCAGGCAATGGCCGACCGGGTTGGAAAAACTCCCACGCCAGCCGCGCACCCGACTTGCGCATGTCGAAGTGGACCATGCCGTGGCGGCAGCGAAAACCATCGAGCTGCTCCGCGGCACTCAGATGATGGTCGAGCAGCACAAGTTTGGCGGCGCGCTCATCGATGTCGCGCAGGATACGCTCGGAAAACGAAAAATCCAGAATATAGACGGCTCGCCCAGCCAGCGCCGGCAAGTCATTCACCGAGCAAATGTCACCGTGGTCCAGCGCCAGAAACTCGGCCTGGCCCGCGTAAAACAGCCAGGCAGCCAGCGCCGAGGCAAAACCGTCAGGACAATTTCGGCCGTGGTAAATCACCAGCGGCTGGGGGTCATTTCGGTCCGGAGAAACCGGCAAATTCAATGCACTCATATTTTTCCTATCCAACTTTCATTCCAACATATACTATTTATTTTATAGCTACTAGCACAATGCAAATAAGGGCTAGAGGCCAATTTATTATAATTTTCAGTCTCCCCGTGATGCAAGCCAAAAACCATGGGAGCTTTCACCGCGCTGGGCAAACCGCATCTGTGTCATTCGTTGGCCGACCTCAGCCACGCTTGTCTGGGCGTGGCACTTGCTTGAAGCGAACCTTGCGGTCTTGCTCAATGGCGTCTTTTTTGAGCTGCCGTTGCGCATCGAGCGTCTGCCCGGCGGCCAGCCACTGCGCAAATTCATCGGGCGTTTCCAGCGTGATGCGGCCCATCACCGCCGCCCGAAAATCAAATATCGCAATTTCGGCAGCCTTTTGCAAATTCACCTGGCTGCCGCCCTGCAAGGCACCGCGCTTGCGGCCAATCGCTTCCAGTAGCGCCTCGTCGGTCATACCCGCCACGCCGTCGATACCAAAGCGCGCCTGCAGCCGGTCCGGGTAATGCTGGCGCAAGGTATCGAGCAGTTCCAGCGCCACCTCTTGCTCATCGAACGCATTGCGACCCACCGCCCCGCTGGCGGCCAGGTTGTAGCCGCTCTTGGCCACAATGATGCGCGGCCACAACATGCCCGGCGTGTCATACAGATAAAAGTCGGGGGCCAGCGCAATGCGTTGCTCCAGCTTGGTGACGCCGGCTTCGTCACCCGTTTTGGCAGCGCGTTTGCCTGCCAGGGTGTTGATCAGCGTGGATTTGCCCACATTGGGAATGCCGCAGACCAGCACCCGCATCGGCTTGGTCATGCCGCCCCGCTGCGGTGCCAGGGCGTGGCAGGCCGCAATCAGCGCTTTGGCGGGTGCCGCCATGCTGGCATCAAGCGCCATGGCGCGGGTGTCAGGCAAGGCGTTGTAATGCGCCAGCCAGAGCGCCGTGCGCTCCGGGTCGGCCAGATCCTGCTTGTTCAAGACCTTCAAGGCCGGCTTGCCATGGGTCAGTTTGGCCAGCATCGGGTTGGCGCTTGACCCCGGCAGGCGCGCATCAAGCAGTTCAATCACCACGTCGATATTTTTGATGCGCTCGGTAATGGCCTTTTGCGTCAGGTGCATGTGGCCGGGAAACCATTGAATCATCGCCATCAGACTGCCTTTGACTGCTGCGCCACCACGACCTGGTCGCGCCCCTGGGTTTTGGCCTGGTACAGCGCCGCATCCACTCGCGCAAATATCTGGCCAGGCACGTCCTGCACCTCCAGGGTGGCAACCCCGGCACTCAGCGTCAACGGGCGACCCAGCCGGAAATCACGCGCACGCGCCGCCAGCACCAGGCGCTCTGCCAGACGCTCGGCCTGCAATGACGTGGTTGCCGGGCACAGCAGCAAGAACTCTTCTCCGCCCCAGCGAATGATGTGGTCACCCAGGCGCGCAGATTCGCGCAGCAGCACGGCCACCTCGGCCAGCACCCGGTCACCCTCGGGATGACCCCGCTCGTCATTGATGCGCTTGAAAAAGTCGATGTCCACCAACACCACCGACAAGGCCAGGTTTTGCCGGCGTGAGCGCGCCAACTCCTGCTGGTACAACGACTCGAACCCAGTGCGATTGCGCAAGCCGGTGAGCGCATCGGTATGCGACAGTTTTTCCAGCTGGGCGTTGATCTGGTGCAAGCGCCTGATCCAGTACGCGCTGGTGAGCAGGATGGCCAGAGAAATCGCTGCCAGCCACTTGAGCAAGGTGTAATCGACGACACCGACCACCTTGATGGCAATGTGCTGGTCAATGATTTTTTGCCGCTCAATCGGCGTGATGCTGGCCACGCCCAGATTGAGATGGTCACGCAACGCGGCTTGCGACTTGAGCACGCCGATGCGCAACTGGTTGCCATAGTTGGGGATCTGCCCGGCAATCTTCAGGTTGAACCAGCCCTGGCGCTTGATGGTCTCGGCCGCAACGATGAGCGAGCGTATGGTCAGGTCGGCGTGACGCTCGGACACCCGCTTGAACGCCTCGGCCTCGCTGTCCACCAGCACCACTTTCAGGTTCGGGTAGTCGTGGCGCACGCGCTCTTCAATCGAGGTGCCCTTGGGCAACACCACGGTCTCTTGTGACAGCGAGGCCAGGTCGGACACAAAGGCGTGTTCTTCACGCGTGATCAGCACGTTTTCATCGACCAGCACCGGGTCGGTGAACAGCAGCCAGGCATCGCGCTTGGGGCTTTGGTTCAGAAAACTCAGCACCTCGCAGCGCCCGGCTTGCGAGGCAGCCAGGCTCTCGTCCCAGTCTTTGGTGGCCAGCAGTTGCAGGCTCAGGCCACTGCGCTGTGCCGCCAGCCTGAGCAAATCAGCGGCAATGCCCACATGCCGGCCTTGCGCATCAATCTGCTCAAACGGCGGCCAGTCGGGGTCCACGCAAAACGTCACCACGCGGGTACCCGCAGCGGCCGGTGCCACCCCGGACGCTGGTGCACCAGCCAGCGCCAGGCAAGAAACCTGCATCAGGGTCAGCAGCAGGCCAAAAGTTGCCCAGCGCCGCAGTCGACTGCCAATGCCTTGCATTGGACTTGCTTGTAAATGGTATTGATTCATGTGTCGCCGGTGTGCCTGGCATCATTATCAAGTCCACCGGCGTCCTGCAAGCACAAAATCGGCGCCGCTCGATGGTCGCCGTGGCTACAAATCCAGTGACGGCCGCAGCGCCGTTGGTTTGACCAAGCGCCAGCGCCCGACAAAACACGCCGACAGCGCCGCCATTGCGCCAGCCCAGCACAAAGCTGCAGCTCAGGCATCTGGCCGCACCCGCGCGCGCTGCGCCTTCAGGCTGGCGCGCTGCAGCTTGCCCTCGCGCAGGCGCTGGCGCGAGGCCCGGGTGGGCTGGGTGGCTTTGCGATTCTTGGGTGGCTGCGCCACGCTGTTGACCAGTTCCTGCAGGCGCAACATGGCATCAAAGCGGTTGGACTCTTGCGTGCGGTGGCTTTGCGCCTTGATGACCAGCACGCCGTCTTGGGTGATACGGCCATCGCGCAGCGCCAGCAAACGCGCTTTCACGCCGTCGGGCAGGCTGCTGGCGGCAATGTCAAAGCGCAGATGGATGGCGCTGGAGACTTTGTTGACGTTTTGCCCACCCGCGCCCTGGGCACGGATGGCGCTGAGCTGCACCTCGTCCGGTGAAATCTGTAACGCTTCCATAAATATAGCTGTCAGCGCTTTATTTATAAAGGCTAGAGCCCAAAAAACCATTAAATATCATGGAAGCTCAGCCACGGACCCGGGCGTGCCCTCGGGTGGGTTGACATAGCGCGCCACAAACGCACCCACGGCGGATGCAGGCAGCGGCAGCCAGACCGTGTGGCCACTGCCCGGAGCCACGGTGATAGCGGCAGCCTCGGCGTTTTGCATGGCGCTCAGGTGCACGTCGCTGTTGCCGCCCGGGTGGATGATCTCCAGCCAGTCGCCCACGGCAAAGCGGTTGCGCACATTCACCTGCATCAGTCCGCGCGCTGCATCAAACGCCAGTGCATCGCCCACATACAGGCTGCGACCGGACTCGGAATAGCCGCGCAGGTAGTTTTGCGTGGCCTCGGGCGTGTGGCGTTGGAAGAAGCCGCTGGTGTAGCCGCGGTTGGCCAGGCCCTCGAGTTGCCCCAGCAGCGCCGGGTCAAGGTCACGCCCTGCCACGGCATCGTCAATGGCACGCCGATAGGTCTGCACGGTGCGTGCCACGTAATACGGGCTTTTGGTGCGGCCTTCGATCTTGAGCGAATCAACGCCAATTTCTACCAGGCGCTTGACGTGCTCAACAGCGCGCAAGTCC
>JAIFMT010000011.1 GCA_020048295.1 Rhodoferax sp. | reverse complement strand
GGTGCAAGGTGGGACAGCGCTCAAGGGCATTGGTTTGTGCCTGAAGGTCGTGACCTAACACCATTCTCACCATGGCTACCGGCTGGCATTTCAGATGGCATCACATCGATTTCAGTCGAGATCACCCCAATAAACAGTACCGCTACTGCACTTGCTGTTTCCAAAAAGGGCATCGCACTGTCGAGTTTGCTTGCCGGTGTAGCACAAGCTGTTTCGAAGGCTTATATGGCTGGTGTTTGGGTGCTTGTTGAAGTTGTTGAGCATCCCCGAAAACATCTTTCCGTCGCATTGTTCAATCAGGAAGGTGCGTCCGGTGATGCTTCGATCGCGTACGCGTTGAATTGCGAGCGATTCCTCAGTGTCCTCTGATTTACCCCAAAGCCCATTGTTGATGGCCCACGCCACAAAGAATCCAATATGTGTCGTTGCGTTTTCCGCGGGTAAATCAAGGGGGAACTCACCACCACCCAGATGCCAGTTCATGTCGTCAAATTTAGGCATAGCGACTGCGGCTATCAGATTCAGTTGGTTCGCCTCGACCAGATTCTGACATGTGACCCTTCTTGTTTCGAACTCCACCAAGCCTCGAGTTCAGGAAAGCAATCGATGAGATGACTTGCAACTTCATCTGGTCTGTAAGTCCACCGGAATGTGTGCAGCGTGTCAAACCACGGATTGCTGATCTGGAACCAGGATCGAAGGGTGCTCGGTTTTGGTGTGACAGAAATTTCTGATCAATGCGCTGGCGCAGATTAAGGACGCCGCTCAAAAATCGCCGCAATACCCTGGCCACCGCCAATGCACATGGTGACCAACGCGTAGCGTCCGCCGATGCGTTCCAGCTCGTATAAGGCCTTGACCGTAATCAGCGCGCCGGTGGCGCCAATCGGGTGACCCAGAGAAATGCCTGAGCCATTCGGGTTGACCTTGGCCGGGTCCAGGCCTAAGTCACGACTGACGGCACAGGCTTGCGCGGCAAAGGCTTCGTTGGCCTCGATCACGTCCATGTCGTTGATGCTCAGGCCCGCCTTCTTCAGGGCCGCCTGGCTTGACGGTACCGGGCCAATTCCCATGTATTTGGGGTCCACGCCAGCGTGTGCGTAGGCCACCAGACGCGCCAGCGGCTTCAAGCCACGCGCCTGGGCAGTGGCGGCCTCCATCAGCACCACGCCAGCCGCCGCATCGTTGATGCCCGAGGCATTGCCGGCCGTCACTGTGCCGCCTTCTTTCATGAACGCAGGTTTGAGCTTGGCCAGATCGGCCAACGTGCAGTTGGGGCGGAAGTGTTCGTCGGTGTCAAACGCCACATCGCCTTTGCGGCTTTTCAGCATCACCGGCATGATCTGGCTCTTGAAATAACCTGCCTCAATGGCGTGCTGGGCGCGGTTGTGGCTTTGCACTGCCAGCGCGTCCTGTTCTTCGCGGCTGATGCCCCATTTGGCGGCAATGTTTTCTGCCGTCATGCCCATATGGATGACGTGAAACGGGTCGTGCAGCGCGCCGACCATCATGTCCACCATCTTGGTGTCGCCCATGCGCACGCCCCAACGCATGTTCAGGCTGGCGTAAGGCGCGCGACTCATGTTTTCGGCACCGCCACCAATGGCGATGTCGGTGTCGCCGAGCAAAATTGACTGAGCCGCGCAGACGATGGCTTGCAGGCCAGAGCCGCACAGGCGGTTGACGTTCATGGCTGGGGTGGCTTCAGCACAGCCGCCGTTGATGGCCGCTACGCGTGACAAATACATGTCCTTGGGCTCGGTGTTGACCACATGGCCAAACACCACATGGCCGACTTCCTGACCCTCGACCTGCGCGCGCGCCATCACCTCGCGCACCACTTGGGCGGCCAGGTCGGTGGGGGCAATGTCCTTGAGGCTGCCACCATAGGTACCAATGGCGGTGCGCACAGCGCTAACGACAACTACTTCACGACTCATCAAAGTCTCCTGTTGGGTTGATAAAGCGAAACCGGGCTGATCTTAGTCCGCCACACTGACACGCCGCCGACGGCGCTGGCTGACAGCGGCCGCAGCGCCTAGCCGCGCACATCGGCCACCGGCTGGCTGCCGAAGTCGGCGCGGTTGAGGTAAGCCAGCACCCGTGCGGCAGCATCGTGCGCACTGGTGAGCTGCCCGTTGGCGTGGAGCCGGGCAAAACTATCCTGATCAGGAAAGCCGTTGGGGCTGGCCTGACGCAGCTGCACCTGCATGTCGGTGTCGATCACCCCCGGTGCCAGCGCGCACACCCGCGCGCCGTTGGGCAGCAGCGCTTCGTCCAGCGCCAGGCAGCGGGTGAAATGGTCCATGCCTGCCTTGGCAGCGCAGTAGGCTGACTGTGAAGCCATCGGGCGGCGGCCCAGCCCGGAAGAAATGTTGAGCACCTTGCGCATTGCCGGCCAGTCTTGCGTGGCAGCCAGAAAAGCGGCGGTCAGCAGCAGCGGCGCTTCCAGCCCGATGCGCAGCGCCTGGGCAAGCTCAAGCGGGTCACTCGCGCGCAAGGGCAGCAGTGCCGGGATGACACCCGCATTGTTGATCAGCGTGACGCTGGCGATGTCTTGAACCGGCTGTGCTGCCAGCCACTGCGCCAAGCGAGCTGCCACAGGTGCGGCATCGGCCAGATCGGCTTGCCATTGTGTCAGGCTGGCCGGAGCCGGACGGGCTGCTTCGTCGAGCGTTGGGGCCTGGTTGCGCGAGATGCACAACAAGCGCTGGCCCTGCTGCAGCAATTGCTGCGCCATGGCCAGTCCCATGCCACGCGATGCGCCGGTGATGATGGTGAGATGTATCGTCATGGTGAACTTCGTGGGGTTGAAAAACGTGGGAACCTGCCCATGTGTTGACTGAGGTCAGGTTATTGGGGATTGTGGTGGCTATCATCAAGATCCTCAATGTGCCTACTTTAAAAGGAAAACAACATGCAAGTCCAGATTCATACCGACAACCACATTGAAGGCACAGATGCCATGGCGCAATGGGCCAGCAGCACAGTCAAAACCGCACTTGACCGCTTTGCCAGTCAGATCACCCGGGTTGAAGTCCATTTGAGCGACGAAAATGCGGGCAAGAAAAACACCGCCGAGAGCATCCAGTGCACCCTGGAGGCGCGCCTGGAAGGGCATCAGCCGCTGGCTATCAAGCACCACGGTGCCAATCTGAATCAGGCGATCGAAGGTGCAGCTGAAAAAATGGGTCGTCTGATCGACAGCACCCTGGGGCGCACCTCGCAAAGCTGATGTCGTCACGATCCTAAAACGGCACTGCCAGATTGAATTGCATCCGCCCTCCGCGGGTTGGGTGCGGCAGATCCAGCCAGGTGGCGTGCAGCAGCAAGCGGTTGGCCTTGGCCAGCACTGGCTCTGGCGCATACAGCGCATCGCCCAGAATCGGGTGACCCATGGATTGCAGGTGCACTCGCAATTGGTGCGAGCGTCCGGTCATTGGCTGCAGCGTCAGGCGCGTGGTGTGGGCAGCGTGATCGCTAGCCAGCACACGCCAGCGGGTGATGCTGGGTTTGCCGCGCTGCATGTCGATGCTGCGCAAGGGGCGTCGGGGCCAATCTAGCCCAATCGGCAGGTCAATCAGCCACCAGCCATCGGCATTGGGTGGGCAGGAGGGTGTGGGCACCCCTTCCACCACCGCTTCGTAGCGTTTGTGAATGTCGCCGGCTGCAAACGCCTGGTTCAGCTGGCGTTGCGCGTCAGCGCCGCGTGCCATCACCAGCAAACCCGAGGTGGCCATGTCCAGTCGGTGCACCACTAAGGCATCCGGGTAATGCTGTTGCGCGCGCGCGCTCAGGCAGTCCTGCTTGTCAGCACCCCGGCCGGGCACGCTCAGCAGTCCGGCGGGCTTGTTGAGAACCAGCAGCGCCGCATCGACATACAGCACTGAGAGCTCAGGCAGCAGCGGTATCGGCAGCGTCTGCATGGGGGTCCGATGCCGCCTGCGCCAGCAGACGCTGCACCGTGCTGCACAGTTCATCGACATCATTGGGTTTGTGGATCAGGGCGCGCGCACCGGCAGCCAGCGCGTCGCGCTCGATCTCGGGGGTGACATAGCCAGAAGCGAGCGCCACTGGCAGCGCTGGGCGAATAGAGCGCACCTCGCGCAGCAGGTCAACACCGCTAAAGCCCGGCATGTTGAAGTCGGTCACCAGCAGGTCGCATTGCATCGGGTTGTCGCGCAGCGCCACTGCGGCTTGCCGTGGGTCTGAAAAAGTGATGACCTGGTAGCCCCGGCGCGTCAGCAGCCGCTTGACCAGAAACACCAGCGCTTCATCGTCATCGACGTACATCACGCGCTGCCCTGTGCCAATGGCGTTGTCAGGCGGTGTGGCCACCACCGGCGCTGCAGCCGGCAACTCAGCCACCGGGAAAAACAGTGTGAACTCACTGCCCTGACCCAGCTGACTATGCACCTGCACCTCGCCGGCGTGGGCGCGCATGATGCCGTGCACCACCGACAGCCCCAGCCCGGTGCCCTGGCCGACCGGCTTGGTGGTGAAAAACGGCTCAAACACCCGCTCCAGCGTGGCTGCGTCCATGCCGCAACCGGTGTCGCTGACGCTCAGGCGGATGTGCTGCCCGCGCAGACCGCTACGCCGCTCGCGACCCAGCTCGGTGGCGCGCAGGCTGTGCGTCAGCTCGACATGGATGCAGCCGATCTGCTGGCCAATGGCGTGGATGGCATTGGTGCACAGGTTCAGCAGCACCTGTTCCATCTGCGTGGCATCGGCCATCACCGGCGGGGTGCTGGGGTCCAGATCGACCTGCAGTTTGACTTGCGGTGGCAGCGTGACACGGATCAGCCGCAGGGTCTCGTTCACCATGTCCGCCAGTTGTAACGGCAGCCGCCGGGGTGGTTCGTTGCGGCTGAAGGTGAGGATCTGCCGCACCAGGTCACGTGCGCGCCGGCCCGCCTTGTCGATCTCGCCCAGGCTGGTGGCCGCGGCGGTGTCGGCAGCAACATCCTGGCGCGCCAGCACCACATTGCCCAGAATGGCGCTGATGATGTTGTTGAAATCGTGCGCAATGCCGCCGGCCATGGTGCCAATGGCCTGCATTTTTTGTGATTCGCGCAACTGGCTCTCCAGCGTGGCGCGGTGCGCTTCCATCCTCTTGCTGGCGCTCAGGTCGCGTGCAAACAGGGTGATGATGTCGCCACTGGCGTGCTGCTCCAGCGACAGGCTGACATCGAGCGGCACGCGCTCCCCACTTTGCGACAGACCGGTCATCTCGCCAAGCTGGGCGTGGCGGCTGCGGCCAACCTGCGCCAGGGCCTGTTGTGCGTCGGGCAAGAAGCGGCTCAGCGGCTGGCCCAGCGCCTGCGCCGTTGGGCATTGAAACAGCGTGGCTGCGGCAGGGTTGAAGACGGTGACGTGCTGCTGCGCATCGACACCAATGATCACATCCAGCGACGAGTCGATGATGGCGCTCAAGCGCGCCTGACTCTTTTTCAGTGCTTCGTTGCGCTCTTGCAGCGTCTGCGCGCTGTCTTGCAAAGCCTGGCGTTGCGCCAGCAGTGGGCCCTGGTCAATCACCGCGCAAATAAAACTCAGGCCCTCGTCGGGTGTGCTGTCGATGCGGGCAATGTGCAGGTCGCCACTCAGGATGCCGTTGGATCCGGCCTGAAATTCCAGTTCGCTCAGTTCGCAGCTACCCTGTTCGGCGGCAATGACAAAGCCCTGCGTGACGCGTGACCGGTGCGCCTGACTCAGCAGGGGAAACAGGTAGTTCAGCGGCGGATCGCTCTCCAGCGGGCGCAGCAGGTCGAGTGCACGGGCGTTGTTTTCCAGAATCTGGCCACGTTCATCGACCACCATCAGGGCCAGCGGCACATGCGAAAACAACGTGACAAAGCGCTCTGAAGCCCCTTCAGAGGCGGCTTGGCTGAATCGCAACGCCTGGTTCTGACTCTCCAGTTCGGCCTGCGACTGGCGCAAGTCGGCGATCAGCCGCGCGCTTGAAAGCCCAGCCAAAGCCGCCATGCCGCGTGGCTGTGTCAACCCAGGCCTTTGCTGTCCCGCTTTGGACAGTGCTGCTTTAGGGTGACGTTTACCGGGCCGCTTCATGCATGCGTCAGCGTTGACGTGAGCGCGTTCCCCAGTCTGAACCGCGTGCTCAGTGGGGCGCGTTTTTGGCCTTGCCGCGCACCGGTACCACCGTGGTGATGGTGGGACGCACGGCGTCGGCAGAAACCGGCTTGGGCGGGCTGGTGTCTTTCTTGGGTTTTTTGACCATCTTGTTGCTGTTTTGCTGACTTTTTGCCATGCTGCTTCTCCTGGGTGAATGTGAAAAAAGCTTGCGCCCGGTCCTTGTGACAGGTTGACGCAAGTCAGGGTCTGGCCAGGATTATCGACGCACCACCGCGCCAGCGGACTCTGGATCAGTGCAAATTCATGTGCTGCTGACCATTTGACTTGCCTGGTCTCTTTGGCGCGAGTTTATATGAAAAAGTATGCTCTAGCCCTTTATTTATAAGCGCTATAAGCTATAAATATAGTAGTAAACTACGCGAGCCAACAGGGCGTGGCGTGCCACAGCGCCACCCAGGCGGGCAACTCTGCAGCGGGCATCGGGCGGGCAATGCCGTAGCCTTGCGCCAGTTCGCAGCCCAGGGACAGCAGCAACTCGCCGTGCGCGCGGGTCTCCACCCCTTCGGCAATCACCTCCAGGCCAAAGGCGCGCGCCAGGCCGATGACCCCGTTGACGATGCTCAGGTCGCCGACATCGAGCAGCATGTCGCGCACAAAACTCTGGTCAATTTTCAGCGTCTGCACTGGCAAGCGTTTCAGGTAGGTCAGCGACGAATAGCCGGTGCCAAAGTCGTCCAGCGCAAAGCCGACACCCAGGTCACGGCAGTCTGCCATCACCGTGCTCACAGTGACCATGTCTTGCAGCGCACTGGTCTCCAGCACCTCGATCTGCAGCTGGTGGGTTGGCAACTGCGGGTGATGGCGCAGCAGTTGGCCCAATTGGCCGGAAAATCCCTGCTGCTGCAGTTGGCGTGCGCCGATGTTGATGCTAAGCGGAAGGCTTAACCCCTGCGACTGCCAGGCACTCATTTGGTCGAGCACCGTGCGAATGACCCATTCCCCCACTTCGACGCTGATCGGATGGTCTTCGATGATGGGTAAAAAGGCAGCCGGTGGCAACAGCCCCAGGTGTGGGTGCTGCCAGCGAATCAAGGCCTCCGCGCCACTGACCCGGCCGCTGCGCAGACTGACCTTGGGCTGGTAGTACAGCCGGAACTCTCCACCCACGAGTGCCCGGCGAATGCTGGCAATGCCATGATGCTGGCTGGCGCGGGCCGTGTCTTGCCCCACGTCAAACAGCTGATAGCGGTTTTTGCCACCGTGTTTGGCGCTGTACATGGCCTGGTCGGCGTGGCGCATCAGCAAATCGGCATCCGACTCGTCGTGCGGATAAATGGTCACGCCCATGCTGGCCGATACATGCAGCACTGCGTCGCCCACCGTCACCGGGTCGGCTGCCGCCAGCAGCATGCGGGTCACGACCGGCTTAAAGTCGTCCGACTGCTCCAGGCCGGCCAGCACCGCCACAAACTCGTCACCACCTACCCGCGCCAGCGTGTCGCCCTCGCGCAAGGCGTCTTTCAGGCGCTTGGACACGGTAATCAGCAGTTCGTCGCCGACCGCGTGACCATGCGTGTCATTCACCGCCTTGAAGCTGTCGAGGTCAAGAAACACCACTGCCACTGATTGCTTTTGTCGCTGGCAGCGAATCAATGCCTGTGCCAACCGATCAGTCAACAGCATGCGGTTGGGCAACTGTGTCAGCGCATCGTAATGGGCGATGTGTTCGAGCTGCTGCTGGTGCTCTTTTTGCGCGGTGATGTCGCTGAACAGCGCCACATAGTGCTGCGTGCGGCCACTGGCAGCGCGCACGGCGCTGATGCTCAGCATCTCGGCATACACGGCGCCATTCTTGCGGCGGTTCCAGACTTCACCGTACCAGCGGCCTTTTTCGTGCAGGCTGTGCCACATCGCCGCGTAGTCCTGCTCCGATTGCCGCCCTGACTTCAGGATGCGCGGGTTTTGCCCCAGTACCTCTTGCCGGCTGTAACCGGTGATCCGACTGAACGTCTCGTTGACATCGACGATGATGCCGGCGCTGTCGGTGATCATGATGCCCTCGCGGGCGTGCGTGAACACGCTGGCAGCCAGCTGCAACTGCGCATCGGCGTGTTTGCGCTGGGTGATGTCCTGTGCAATGCCCAGATAGCCACTGATCTGCCCGGCGGGCGAGCGCACTGCCGTCACCACCAGCAGCACCGGAAACTGCGAGCCGTCCTTGCGCACATAGGTCCATTCGCGCGACTCTTGCCCGTGTTGCCCTGGCACGCTGACAAACACCTCAAAGTCACTGACCGCGCGGCCGAGTGCCTGGCTCAGTTCGTCTGCGCGTTGTGCCACTTCTTCGGGCAAATGAATATCCGCCGGTGTCATTTGGCCGACCATCTCGGCCGCCGTGTAGCCCAACATGCGCTCGGTGCCCTGGTTGACCATTTCGACCCGCCCTTGCGGGTCGGTGAGGATGATCGAAAACTCGGAAGCCGCCGCCAGCAAGTCTTGAAAGCGCTGATTGGCCGTTTCAAGCTGCGCGTGCTGGCGCAGCGTCAACAGGCGCAGCTGCTCGTGCGCGATCAGGTTGCGAATACGCTGACGCGCCGTGGCGACCTCGATCGGCTTGGTGATGTAGTCCACCGCACCCAGCGCCAAGCCCTGGATTTCGGCGTTGATGTCATGCAGCGCCGTGACAAACACCACCGGCACATGCTGCAGCAGCGGGTCGGCCTTAAGTTGTGCGCAGGTTTCATAGCCATTCAGACCGGGCATCATGACATCCAGCAGGATCAGGTCCGGTGGCGACTGCCGGGCCAGTGCAATGCCTTCCTCGCCCGAGGTGGCAATCTGCAGGTCAAATTCCTGCGCCAGCGCGGCACCGAGCGTCAGCAGGTTGATCGGTGTGTCGTCAATGGCCAGAATGCGGGGTTTTGGCGGGTTCATGGCGTGGGTGGGCTGGCAAGGGTGTCGGCGATCTGGTTCAGGCGCTGTAGTGTCAGGGCAAAATCAAATTGGTTCATCGAAGCCAGCATGGCGCTGGCCGCATCGGCCAACGCGGTGTCGGCCAATAGCGCAGCCAGCGTTTCGGTGCTGGCAATGGCATCAAACTTGTTGTCGGCCAACATGGGCCTGAGCGCGGCGGCCAGCCGCTCAAATTCGTCCCGGTCAACGGCTTTGCCAGCGCGTTCGGCCGGGCGCAGCGGTGCGCTGGCGGTTGCGCGCGGGGCGGCCCGACCATCGTCTGCCGTGCCCAGCAGTTCAACCGGGATGCGAAACCAGAACCTGGAGCCCAGCCCGGGCTGGCTTTCCACGCCGGCTTGGCCACCGAGCAAATGGGACAGGCTTTGCACGATCGACAAACCAAGCCCGGAGCCGCCAAACTGGCGCGCAGTGCTGTTGTCGGTCTGCGAGAACGGCTTGAATAACAGGTCGAGCTTGTCCGCTGCAATGCCAATGCCGGTGTCGGTGACGGCAAATTCCAGCTGCGCCGTGTTGGCCTGGCGCGACAGCTCGCGCGCTTCAATGCCCACCTGGCCCCGTGCGGTAAATTTGATGGCATTGCCGAGCAGGTTGCCCAGCATCTGGCGCAGCCGCTGGCCGTCGGTGCGGTAGCGCTGGCCGGTCGGTCCCAGCCAATGTTCATCGAGCTGCAGGCCTTTTTCGTTGGCGGCAATAAAAAACAGCGCCTGGGTTTCTTGTAGCAGCTGCTGCGCATCCACCGTGGTGAGGTCGATTTCGAGTTTGCCAGCCTCAATTTTCGAGAAATCAAGCACGTCGTTGAGCAGCGACATCAAGGACCTGCCCGCGTTGAGCATGGTACGGGCATGGGCGACGCGGGCGCTGTCCGCCAGCGCCGGGGTCAGCAGCAGCTGTGCCATGCCCAAAATGCCGTTCATCGGGGTGCGGATTTCGTGCGACATGGTGGCCAGAAAACGGCTCTTGGCCAGGCTGGCGGCTTGCGCATCGCGGGTTGCCTGCACCAGGTCGGTGATGTCGATGCCGATGGTGACCCAGTGGCTGACCTGCCCGCTGGCATCACGCAGCAGCGAATTGGACCAGTCAAACAGGCGCTGGCTGCCATCGCGGCGCACCCAGGGGTTTTTTTGGCGTGGCGGCAGTTCGCCCGCCATGATGCTGGCAAACAGACTGGCGACCTCTGGTCGCTGCGGCGGCGGCAGAAAGCGCGCCCAGAAAAACGGCTGACCCTGCATGTCTTCAAAACGGTAGCCGGTAAAGTCTTGCGTTGCCGCGTTGATGCGGCTGACGCTGCCCTGGCCATCGACCACCATCACCAGACTGGCAGCGGTGTCGATCAGGCGTGCCGAAAAGTCGCGCTCGGCCTGCAACAAGGCCAGCGCCTGGGTGCGCTCGGTGATGTTTTCGTGGGCCACCAGCAGGTGGCCGCTGCCGTCGTGAAAGCGTGTCACGCGGGCGTTGAACCAGCGCTGCTCAGTGGGGCTGTGGCACGGATAGATCAGCTCAAACGCCTCGCACTGGCCTTGCGCCACGCGCGCCAGACCAGCGGCCATGGGCGCGGCCTCTTCAGAGTCAGGTCCGCTGGCCCGCTGGCACAGCTGGACATAGTTGCTGCCAATTTGATAGCTGATATCCCTTTGTGGTGGAGGGTTGCGATCATAAAAGCTGCGCCATGACTGATTGACGGCCAGTATTTCACCAGCGCGGTTGAGCACACACATGTG
>JAIFMT010000179.1 GCA_020048295.1 Rhodoferax sp. | reverse complement strand
GCAAAGCGGCCCGTCTAAGTTCTTCGATACGCGTGCGCGGCGACAAGCGCACCGTGGGCGGGTCGCCGACGCCTGCACTGCGGGTTGTCAGGCGTGCCCTGCCGTCTTTCGTTTCCAAAAACAAAACTTGCCCTGGAAAAATCAGATGCGGATTCTTGATGTCGGAAAGGTTCATGCCCCACAGCTCGGGCCAGCGCCACGGCGACTTGAGGAACAAGCCTGAAATGGCCCACAGTGTGTCACCCGCTTTCACGGTGTAGTTTTGTGGGGCATCGGCGCGCAGTTCACTCAACGCCACGCCACTGCTGGCCACTTGTGCTGCGGTCGCCCGTTGCTGCGCTGTGACCGGAAAGTTCTGGGACAAGACCGGCCCTGGCAACAGCAGGCTGCCAATGAGTAAGGCCAGCGTCTGCAGCGCAGGGGCTGGTGTGGAATTAGGTTTCGACATGGTGTTTGGTACCCTGTTAAATCGCATGAGATTTTGCGCCCAAGCCCTTGATTGAACAATGATTGTCGTCGCTTGCCAGAATGAACCCGTCAAAATATTGCGAAAATAACGACATCTTATTGGCAACACCATGGCTTTACTTCCTATTCTTTGTTATCCCGACCCCAAACTGCACACCGTGGCCCGATCGGTGCAAGCGGTGGATGCCCGCATCCAGACGCTGATCGCCAACATGCTTGAGACGATGTATGACGCCAAAGGCATTGGTCTGGCGGCGACGCAGATTGATGTTCATGAGCGCCTCATCGTCATCGACACCTCTGAACAGCGTGATGATCCACTGGTGCTGATCAACCCCAACAGGCTGTGGAACAGCCCCGAGCGCCACCTCAACGAGGAAGGCTGTTTGTCGGTTCCTGGCATTTACGACGGTGTTGAGCGTTTTGATGCCATCAAGGTCGAAGCGCAGGATGGCAACGGCATTCTGCGCGTCATCGAGGCTGAGGGCCTGCTGGCAGTTTGCATCCAGCATGAGATGGACCATTTGCTGGGCAAGGTGTTTGTCGAATACCTGTCGCCGCTCAAGCGCAACCGTATCAAGACCAAAATGATCAAAGCCCAGCGCGAGGCGCGCGCTTGAGACTCGTTTTTGCCGGGACACCGGAGTTCGCCGCTGTAGCGATGGCAGCACTGCACAGTGCCGGCCACGAGATAGCGTTGGTACTGACGCAACCCGACCGCCCATCAGGCCGTGGCCTGAAGCTCCAGCCGCCGCCTGTCAAACAGTTTGCCCAGTCCCACGGCATCAACGTGGCGCAGCCGCGCAGCTTGCGGCTGGACGGCAAGTTTTCCGACGATGCCAAGGCTGCACAATCCTTGTTGCAAAGCCTGCAAGCCGATGCCATGGTGGTCGCTGCCTACGGACTGATCCTGCCGCAGTGGGTGCTTGATACGCCGCGGCTTGGTTGCTTCAACATTCACGCCTCGCTGTTGCCACGCTGGCGTGGTGCCGCCCCAATCCATCGCGCCATTGAGGCGGGTGATGTCAGCACTGGCATCACCATCATGCAAATGGACGCCGGCCTCGATACTGGCGACATGCTGGCGGTGCAAAGTTTGCCGATTCAGGGCTCCGACACCACGGGCAGCCTGCACGACAAGCTGGCTGCCATAGGCGCCACGCTGATGGTCAAAACCCTGGCACAGGTTCAGCTTGGCAAATGCCAGCCGGTTGCGCAACCCGCAGACGGCATTACTTACGCGAGCAAGATTGACAAGGCCGAGGCTGTGGTTGATTGGGAACGCAGTGCGCAAGCCATTGTGCGGCGGGTGCGCGCTTTCAATCCGGCACCGGGAGCGGTGACCACCCTGGCCGGTGAAACGCTCAAAATCTGGCAGGCCGAAGCTGGTCCCGACATCCCGTGCGCCGCCCAACCTTATGGAACAATTACGGCAACAACCCACGCCGGGATTGCGGTAGCTGCTGCTGATTCAATAGTATTGTTGACCGAGTTACAGCGCCCTGGGGGCAAGCGCCTGAACGCCGCCGAGTTTCTGCGCGGCTTTGATCTGCAACCCGGCATGCGTTTGGGGCAACCTGCGGCAAGCTGATGTTTCTCAGCCCAACATTTTTCCGGCACCCCGAGTTCCGAGTGGGTGCGCTGGATTCACTTGGTGCAGCACCCGGCTTGGCTGCATGGGGGCTCATGACAGGCGTGGCCATGGTCAACTCGGGTTTGAGTACCGTTGAAGCACTGCTGATGGGCATCATTGTGTTCGCTGGCAGCTCCCAACTGGCCGCCATTCCGCTGATTGCCGCAGGTGCGCCGATGTGGGTGGTGCTGGCCACCGGGTTTTGCGTCAATTTGCGCTTTGTGGTGTTTAGCGCGCATTTGCGCCCTTACATGATGCACTTGCCGCTGTGGCAACGGCTGTTGTCGGGCTACCTGACGACCGATCTGAGCTATGTGTTGTTCACTCGGCGTTACCCGCAGCATGGTGGCAATCCTGCGCAGTTGCTGGCACAGCAAGCCTATCTGGCTGGCAACTGCGGTGTTAACTGGGTATCGTGGGTTGGTTGCAGCATTGCCGGGGTGTTGCTGGCCGGCATGGTACCCATGAGTTGGGGGTTGGGATTTGCCGGCATTCTGGCGTTGCTGGGCATTTTGTTTTCACTGGCGTCAAGCCCACTGCGCTGGGTCAGTGCGGGCGTGGGTGGCCATGAGCTTGCTGATTGAAGCCACGCGCAGTGCCGAACCAACCCCCACGAACAAAAAACCATGAGCACCGGGACCGACCTGTGGACTGTGCTGGTCATCATCGGCTTGACCGTGGTTACGGTTTTGACGCGAACGCTGTTTTTCCTGTCCAGCAAGCCCTGGCATTTACCCCACTGGGCGCAGCGCGGGCTGCAATATGCGCCCATCGCAGCACTCTCGGCAGTGATCGTGCCCGAGTTGGTCATGGCGCAAGGCCAATTCATCCACAACTGGCAGGACGCGCGATTGTTTGCCGCACTGGGCGGCGCGTCGTGGTTTTTCGGTAACAAGGGCCAGCGACAGGCGGTTCTGGGCACCATCGTTGTCGGTATGGCGGTGTACCTGCCGCTGCATCTGGGACTGGGCTGGTAAGGCTGTTTGCAGAGCCATCAATGGACACAATACAGCTTCTACAATCGTATTCAACCAATTCTCACGAGTCCAACCATGACCGTCATCCGTTTTTCAGATTTGTGCGCGCAAGGCCAGGTGGCCGGTAAACGTGTGTTCATTCGTGCCGATCTCAACGTGCCGCAGGACGGCGATGGCCGCATCACAGAAGACACCCGCATCCGCGCTTCCATCACCTGCATCCAGATGGCTCTGGATGCAGGTGCTGCCGTCATGGTGACCAGTCACCTTGGCCGCCCAACCGAAGGTGCCTTCAAACTGGCTGATTCGCTGGTTCCGGTGGCCATGCGTTTGTCCGAATTGCTCAAACGCCCGGTACCGCTGCTGTCGAACTGGCTGGCTGGCGTGCCGGTGGCACCGGGCCAGGTGATGCTGCTGGAAAACTGCCGCCTCAACTTGGGCGAAAAGAAAAACAACGAAGCACTGGCGCGCCAGATGGCTGGTTTGTGCGACATCTTTGTGCATGACGCGTTTGGCACCGCGCACCGAGCTGAAGCCAGCACGTATGGCATTGCTGAATACGCCAAAGTGGCTTGCGCTGGCCCGCTGCTGGCCGCCGAGATGGATGCCATCTCGAAAGCTCTGGCCAATCCGGCGCGCCCGCTGGTGGCCATCGTGGCTGGCTCCAAGGTTTCAACCAAGCTGACCATCCTGAAAAGCCTGGCCGACAAGGTTGACCAGCTGATTGTGGGTGGTGGCATTGCCAACACCTTCATGCTTGCCGCCGGCCTGAACATTGGCAAAAGTCTGGCCGAACCCGATCTGTTGGCGCAAGCCAAAGCGGTGATCGAGGCGATGCAGGCGCGCGGCGCTGCCGTGCCGATTCCGGTGGATGTGGTCACCGCCAAGAGCTTTGCCGCCGACGCACCGGCCACCATCAAGGGCGCAGCCGACGTAGCCGACGATGACCTGATTCTCGACATTGGCCCGCAAACTGCCGCCGCACTGGCCGAACAACTCAAACGCGCTGGCACCATCGTCTGGAACGGCCCGGTGGGCGTATTTGAATTCGCCGCGTTCGAGCAAGGCACCAAGACTTTGGCGCAAGCGATCGCGGGTTCCAGCGCATTTTCAATTGCTGGCGGTGGTGATACGCTGGCGGCGATTTCCAAGTACGGCATAGAGTCGCAAATTGGCTATATTTCCACCGGCGGCGGCGCCTTTCTGGAGGTTCTCGAAGGAAAGACACTGCCCGCTTTCGAGGTGCTGACGCGCCGCGCTTCAACCAAGCCTGTGGCAACAGGCGTAGCGCCGAGCTTTGATGCGGCGCGAGGTCTGGCCATGCTGGGCTCTGATGCCTCGTTGCGCAAAATATTGAAAACTGTGGCAACCAGCATGACCAGCAGCCTGCCAGAGATGACCGCTGCCTTGATCGCAGGCGATGTCCACAAGGCCAATGGTCTGTTGCACGCGATCAAAGGCTAAAACCGAGCCACTTCCCGTCGTCGCGCCGCTGTTTGACCAGTTGATGCCACAACTTGAGGGCTTGCTGGCAGAAATTGGGGCTTTTCTGGCGCAAAATTAGAACCTGCCGCCATGCAGATGTCCTGCTGTGCCAAACGTCGACAAACTGAATTTTTTGTGCGTTGCATATTTTTTGTAACCTGAGCCAACCTAACCATGAATCTGATGCTTGCCCGTGTCCTGGTAGTGGATGACGACGAAGTCATGCGCACCTTTGTCGTCAACAGTCTTCGTCGCCTGGGAATTCAGTCGATTGAAACGGCCGTTGACGGTGGCAGTGCCATTCGCACCATGATGACGTTCAAACCCAATCTGGTGTTGACCGACATTCATATGAAACCGATGGACGGACTGGAATTTGTGCAGCATTTGCGTGCCCACACCAATCCTCTGGTCAAGGACATGAAGGTGATCTTCATGAGCGCAGATGCCAGCGCCGCCACCTTGCAGGAAGCCATGCCGCTGGGCACCTATGGCTATATTGTCAAACCGCCCCGACTGGATACATTGCAAGCCAAGATAGAGCTCGCTTTGCGCTAGCATTGCGATCTTCAGCGTTGCTGATCCAACAAGACTCCATTCGCCATGAATCTGTTCGCCCCCGGCATCGCATTGTTAAAGCCCATGAGCGGTACCTTGCGTTTTTGGGTTTTGCCGGCCCCGTTGTTGTTGGCGTTGCTGGCTCTTTTGGTGTTGCAACTGTTCCAGATCCCGTTTGGTAACCTGGGGATCGGCATCGTATTGCTGGCGCTGCTGCTTTGGTGGTACCTGCAATCAAGTTTTTTTAAAATTACGCGCCACGAGCGCG
>JAIFMT010000130.1 GCA_020048295.1 Rhodoferax sp. | reverse complement strand
AGCCGGGTTTTGCCAATCATCCAGGCCACACCGGCCAGCACCGCCACGGCAAAGCCGATGATGACCAGCCGGTTGTACGGCAGCGACAAATTGCCCAGCACCTGCACGCCGCCGCTCATCCACGACGGGTTTTCCACCCCCACGTTTTGCGCACCAAACACGCTGCGCACCAACTGCATCAACATCAGGCTGATGCCCCAGGTGGCCAGCAGCGTCTCCAGCGGGCGACCATACAGGAAGCGGATAACAGAGCGCTCCAGTGCCGCGCCGGGCAGGTATTTTTGAAACACGCCTTGCACCACATAGGTGGCGTAAGCGCCAATCATCATCAACTCACCATGCGCCATGTTGATCACGCCCATCAGCCCGTAGGTGATGGCCAGACCGAGCGCCACCAGCAGCAAAATCGAGCCCAGACTGATGCCGCTGAACAAGGTCCCCAGCTTGTCACCCCAGGCCAGGGCAGATTCCACCTGGCGCAGTGCGGTACCCAAGGCGGCTTTCACGTCCGGCTCGGTCTCTTGCGCGATGCGCGCCAGCAACATGGTTTTGACGTTGGCCTGACCGCTGCCAGCCAGCAGCTTGGCGGCCTCCAGGCGCTTGGCCTTGTCGCTGCTGTTCAAGAGTGCAGCGGCGCGCACCATGCCGAGCTGGGCCTTGATGCCCGGATTTTGTTCGATGGCCAGCGCCTTTTCGATCAGCGGCAACTTGGCTTCGTCGGCATCGCTTTGCAACTGCCCGACCGCCGCTGCGCGAACGGCATCGTCTTTGGAAAACAGCTTCAGCGCCGCCAGCGCCGAGTCGATTTCGCCGCGCATGCGGTTGTTGTTGATGACATCTTCAGCGCCCTCGGGCAAGGGAATTTCGGTGCCGGTAGCCGCGTCATACGCCTTGTCGTCCTTGATGACCAACACCCTGTCCCCGGCCACCTTGACCGCGTCGTCGGACAGCGCTTGCAGGAAGGCCGCGGTGCTGTCATCGGCACTGGCCATCGCCTGCGCGATCGCTGCAATGCGTGCATCGGTTTCGCCAGTTGTGATGCTTTTTATGCTTGCAGCGCTTATGGCGTAAGCGTTACCAGCTATAAAAAATGTAATGGCGAGAAGGAATTTGAGGTGCTTCATGGTAAGAGTCTGTAGCTTGGGCTCGGTGGTGATGCACCTTGGAGCCCAGGCTGCAGGGTCCTTGGGTTGCCGTGCCAGCGCAGAGTGCAGCATGGGTTGCACTCTGCGCTGATTGCCAGCTGCGCCTTACTTCTTGGCAGGTTCGTCGGGCTTGCCGGCGTTGCCTTCGATGTACGGGCTCCACGGCTTGGCTTTCACCGGGCCGGGTGTCTTCCAGACCACGTTGAACTGGCCGTCGGCCTTGATCTCGCCGATGAACACACTCTTGTGCAGATGGTGGTTTTTCTCGTCCATCTTGCTGGTGATGCCACTCGGTGCCTTGAAGGTCTGGCCGGCCATGGCGGCAATCACCTTGTCCACATCGGTCGATTTGGCTTTTTCAACCGCCTGTTTCCACATGTTGATGCCGATGTAGGTGGCTTCCATCGGGTCGTTGGTCAAGGGCTTGTCCTTGTGGCCAGCAATGCCCTTGGCTTTGGCGTAGTCAGACCACTTTTTGATGAACTCGGTGTTGGTCGGGTTCTTGATCGACTGGAAATAGTTCCAGGCGGCCAGGTGGCCCACCAGCGGCTTGGTGTCCACGCCGCGCAGCTCTTCCTCACCCACGCTGAACGCCACCACCGGCACGTCTTTGGCTTTCAAACCAGCGTTGCCCAACTCTTTGTAAAACGGCACATTGGAGTCGCCGTTGATGGTGGACACCACGGCGGTCTTGCCGCCAGCGCTGAACTTCTTGATGTCAGCCACGATGGTCTGGTAGTCTGAGTGGCCAAACGGTGTGTATTTCTCGTCAATATCGGTTTCCTTGACACCCTTGGATTTCAGGTAGGCGCGCAGAATCTTGTTGGTGGTGCGGGGGTACACATAGTCAGTACCCAGCAGCACCCAGCGCTTGGCACCGCCGCCGTCCTTGCTCATCAGGTAGTCCACTGCCGGAATGGCCTGCTGATTGGGCGCCGCACCGGTGTAAAACACGTTTTTGCTCAGCTCTTCACCTTCGTACTGCACCGGGTAGAACAGCAGGCCGTTCATTTCTTCGACCACTGGCAGCACCGACTTGCGGCTCACGCTGGTCCAGCAGCCAAAAATGACATCCACCTTGTCCTGGCCCAGCAGTTGCTTGGTTTTTTCCGCAAACAGCGGCCAGTTGGAGGCCGGGTCCACCACCACAGGTTCGAGCTTCTTGCCGAGCACGCCGCCCTTGGCATTGATTTCGTCGATCGCCATCAGCACCGTGTCTTTCCAGCGCTGGCAATGCTGACAGGGTTGAAAGCGCTACGGCGGCGGTAAGCGCCTTGAGCGTGAAACGGCGTGAGTTCAAAGTTTGCATGTGCTGGGGCCTTTGCAGTAGTTAAAAAAGAAACCTGTTTCGCCTCACCAAAACTGTGTATCGGGGCAGTTCTGCTTTGGCGATGGGGTGACTTTAGGCAAGCCGATGCGTTTGGGAAATACGCCGGGTGGCGTATGCGGGCACATAATTGCGAACGTTGTCAATCAATCGTTGGACATCATTTATCAATTAATCAGCATCATGCGGAGTGCTTTCATGTCTGATACCAAACCCGAACCCACTGACACGCCCATACCGCTCAACATCGAGAAAAAACTGGCATTGTTTCAAGCCGTTTTCGACGAAATTCCCGATGTCATCGTTCTCAAAGATGCCAAGGGCGACTTTTTGCTGTGCAACCAGACGGTGGCCCGGCTCTACAACACCACGCCAGAAGCGATGGTGGGCAAGCACGATGGCGACTTTGGCGTGCCTGCACCGGTTGCTGACGGGTTTCGCCAGAACGTGCTGGACATCATGGCGCGCGGTCAGACCGAGGTGGTGTTTGAAGACAGCCGCGATGCCGTCACCGGCGAGGTGCGCCATTTCAAGTCGATCAAACGCCCGTTCAAGGATGCCGATGGCCACAGCCAGATTCTGGTGATCGCCCACGACATCACCGACGTGGTGCGCGCCCAGGAGCAGGTGGCACAAAGCGAGCAGCGTCTGCGTGACGTGATGGCTGCCACGCAAGAAGGCATCTGGGACTGGCAAGTCAGCACCGGCCATGTCACCCACAACGACCAGTGGTACCGGCTGCTGGGGTTTTCCGAGGGCGAGATCGCCGACAACGTCGAGGCGTTCTCAGCCCACATTTATCCCGCTGATCGCCAGACCGTCTGGGACCGCATCCAGATGCTGATGTCAGGGGCTACCGAAACCTACCAGTCAGAACACCGTATGGTGAAAAAAGACGGCAGCATCATCTGGGTGCAAGACCGTGGCCGCATCGCCGAACGCGATGCCCAGGGGCGGCCACTCCGGGTGGTGGTTGCCTATGCTGACATCACCGAGCGCATGCGCCATCAGGCAGAACTGGAACAAGCACTGAGCACCGCCCAGGAAGCGACCCGTGCCAAGAGCGACTTTCTGGCCACCATGAGCCACGAACTGCGCACCCCGCTCAACGGTATTTTGGGTATGGCGCAAATGCTGCAACTGCCGCAGATCGATAAAGCATCCCGGCGCGACTACGCGCACACCATTCTGGGTTCTGGGCAAAGCCTGCTGCGCCTGCTCAACGATATTTTGGACCTTTCCAAAGTTGAAGCCGGTCGGCTGGAACTCGAACACAGCGTGTTTGACCTCAAGCAGCTGATGGCCGACACCACGCTGGCCTTTGAGGAACTGGCGCAAGCCAAGGGGCTAACGCTGGAAACCCGCTACTGCCACCTGCGCAGCAGCCATTACCTGGGCGACCCGCTGCGGCTGCGCCAGATGGTGTCCAACTACCTGGGCAATGCCATTAAATTCACACAGCAAGGCACCGTGCTGCTAGAGGTGGGCGAAGTCAGCACCGATGGAAAGACACCGCAACTTGAGTTTTCTGTGAGCGACAGCGGCATTGGCATCCCGCCAGAAAAGCACGCGCTGCTGTTCAAACCGTTCACCCAGGCCGACAGCTCTACCACACGCCAGTTTGGCGGCACGGGGCTGGGGCTGTCGATCGTGGCGCGGCTGGCCGAGCTGATGAATGGCCAGGTCGGACTGGAGAGCAATGTGGGCATTGGTTCACGCTTTTGGTTCCGGGCCGCCACCGAACCACAAGCCAACTTGCCCAAAGCCGCAGCCAAAGTGGTGCCCGCTGACAACCAGGCCAACGGCGGTGCGCTCAGCGGGCGCATTCTGGTGGCTGAAGACAACCCGGTCAACCGCATGGTGGCCAAGGCACTGCTGGAAAGCCAGGGTCTGGAGGCCGACTTCGTTGAAGACGGCCAGGCCGCTGTGGATGCCATCACCGGCGGTAAAAGCTATGACCTGATTCTGATGGACATCCAGATGCCCGTCATGGATGGCCAGCAAGCCACGCGCCGCATCCGCGAATGGGAAGCCGCGCACGGCATCACCAGGCGCAGCCACATCGTGGCGCTGACTGCTGGTGCCTTTGAAGACGACAAGCAGCGCTGCAAAGAGGCCGGCATGGATGATTTTCTGGCCAAGCCGATTGACCTGGCCAGCCTGACGGCTCTGCTGGCTCGCTGCCTTGGCGGTGCGACAATCAGGCCTGCACCTGCCGCTTAAAGGTTCAGAACAAAACACCGGCGGCCCGCATGACATCCACCTTTATCTATAGGTAGCACCATGTTCTCCAGCAACGCTTTTCTGCCAACAAAACCCCGCTGTGGTCGCAGTGATGCCACTGCTGCCAGGCGATGGTGGGTGCGCGCGGTCGCCGCCGTCATTTGGGGGTTGACGCTGTACAGCGGTGCGCAGGCAGCCGACAAGCTGGTTCTTACAACGGGCGTGTTGGCACCATACACCACGCCAGACCACAAGGGTTTTTTGGACCAGATGATCGTGGCGATATTTCGCGAAGCGGGACTCGATGCCGAACTGCAGGTTTTTTCAACCGCAACAGCACGAACCTTGCTGAATGCGGATGCCGGCATTGACGACGGTGAAGCCATGCGCATTGCCGGGCTTGAAAAGCAGTACCCCAACCTGGTCCGGGTGCCAGAGCCTTTGATTTCAAACGATTTTGTTGCCTA